>MNZP01000077.1 GCA_001873675.1 Syntrophaceae bacterium CG2_30_49_12
GAAAGCATATGGCATTCAGGGAGGAGGTTCACCCTCAATAAGTCGGCTATCTTCTCGGCGTCAGCGCGGTCGTTCTTTTTCTTGGCGGCGGTTATGGCCTTCAGCATCTCAGGATGGGCAACCTTCAGATCAAGGGCATAGGGCTTGAGAAAATCGTACACCCATCCGGTGAAAATAGTCGCCTCCATCGCCCCAACCCAGGGACCTGGTAAACCTTTTGCTCATGCGTCAAGTGACTTTCTATCCGCCTCTATCTTCCCCTGACCGATGAGGCGCCCGTCAATGGCTTTAATGCAGTATGAAATTGTTTTCTTGTGAATGTCCAATCCAATATAGTAACATGTGTTCATGGAAACCTCCTTCTGGTTAATTGGTTAATTTCTGGGCGAGACCATCTCGGCCCAGCCACTTGTTTTACCAACTATTTTGCACCACTCGGAGGTTTCCTTCAATCTTGATTACTTATACATTCAAACATAATACCAATTTCCGGCAGGTCGATGACAATAATTAGATTATGTCCCCCGATTATCCTCCGATTATCCTCCGATTATCCTCCTCCGATTATCCCCCAGGACTTCTTCCCAAGGAGCTTAACATCAAGAGCCTGCTTGTGGAAAACCGCTCCATCCCGCGCAACAGAGGACTGGCGAAAATATTCCACGACATCGGTTTTATCGAAGGCTGGGGAACGGGGTTTCAGAGGATGATAGAGGGATGCGCAACAAACGGCAATCCCAAACCGGAGTTCAAGGAGATAACTGGTGCTTTTGTCGTGAAGTTTATCCGGAGACCAGCCAGTGAGGGAATAAATGGCGGAATAAGTGAGGGAATAAACGGCGGCGCAAATGAGGGAATAAACCGGCTCTTGGAATTCATTCGCAAAAATCCCGGCAAGAGAGTTGTTGAAATCGCCGCCGTATTGAATGTTCCCTCAAAAACCATCGAACGCTGGATAAAGAAATTGAAGGAGCAGGGAGTGATCGTCTTTTCCGGTCCCAGAAAGAGCGGTGGGTACTTTGTAAGCAGATGAGCAACAAAAAATTCCCCTCCGCAAATAATAATGCCTCTTAATATCAAACCAAAAGTACACTTGAACCGGATGAACCAAAAATAAGCCGTAAGTTGTGAGTCATAAGCCGCAAATGATATCAATGATCAAAACACAAAGATTCTGGATTCTGGAGCAGTTACGAGGCACGTCATCATGAACAATGGCGAGGTAGTAAAGCAGGCCCGACTCTCTGAAGATTATAGCTACATCATCGCCAGTGACGGCAACAGGGTGGAATTTGATGATCCGAAAGTGGTACACGTCTGGCTACTCCCTACCGGTCTTTATACAATACGTCTGTTAGAAGGTTTTTTCGAGAAGCGGGGCTGGAATTTCAGGTGCGGTGGACAAACGAATGCCGGGCTTCTCCAGTATGCAAGGAGATTGTGTTCCGGAAGGGAATGTCTTCCCGCCACTGCCATGGCAGGCGCAACCTATAAAGATATTTTAGATAACCGCGGAGAAAATGAGATTTCCCTCTATTACAACATGGATCAGGACGGCCCATGCCAGAACGGGGCATGGCCAATCGTATGGGGTACATTCGCCAGAAGGCTTAATCTGAAAAATGTTGTCTTTCTCGCCTGGCCCGCCTTAAAAAACAACTATCTCCGTAAGGGGGAGAGGTTTGCCGCTGAATTTGCCATTTCTACCGTGGTAGGCGACCTGCTTGATGAGGCCTGGGGGACGTTAAGCTGTCTTGCCAGAGACAGAGACCTTGCACTCAAGACATTTGATCTGGAGGTCGACCGCGTTCTTGAAGGCGCCCTGAGGGGGGTTCCCGCCCTCGCCTCCGCCTTGAAAAAATGGGCGGAAAACACTGCCCGTATACCACTTAAGGCCCGTGTCGAGGAAACACCAAAGATACTCCTCTTTGGTGGTTTAAACGCGAGGTTTATCCACGAGCCGATAACGGAATTCTTTACGGAGCAGGGGATCATCGCCAAGGTTGTGGATCTTACAGAGGGCATCTGCTGGCTTGAATCTGAGCATGTAGTACGATACGGTTTCAAGAGGGGCCTGGCCGAACCTTCCGGGCAATTTAATATTACCTCGCTTCTCCTGTCTGTTTTCAACCCTAAAAATAACTTGAAAGAGGCATCAATGGCGTTACGGGCCCGATTGCATATTGCGGGCATCGTCTCCCTTATGAAACGCTATCGAAAGATAGCCAAAAAGTCCGGCCTCATCTATGATGTGCACGTGCCTTTTCTCGACCTTCTTAGAGAGGGGAGCAAATATGTTTCTCATAACGGATTCTGTGAAACTCCTATAACCGCGGGGAGGTTTATCTGTTCCCTCAGGTCAGGGGTCTTTGACGGACTGATAAATGTGAGTTCATTTAACTGTCAGCCGGCCATGAATTCCCAGGCCATTCTCAGACGTCTGGCGAACAACATCCGGATTCCCTTTGTTTCCATTGATTGTGAGGGACCATGGATATCGGCCAATCAGAGGAAACTTCTCGAGACCATAGCCGTGCAGGCGAGGCGTCTCCGCCCGTAGGAGGGCCACGCTCCGTCGTGGCCGTTAGTAGTTACAAATAAAGAGAGAAGGAATTGTCATGCCTTACGTTGCCGTTCACCATCTGGAGAAATGCCGCCAATGTGGCGCCTGCGGTGAAATGGTCGCCTGTCCCGGAGCTGAAGAGTTAATCTGCATCGGCTGTGGAGCCTGTGTCCTAACCTGCCCCCACCAGGCGCTGGAACTCGTGGAGGCGCCGCGGGAGAGGGAAGTAACTGTTGAAATAAACGGGAAATCGGCCACAGTACCTGAACAGATAAGTGTAAAAGACACCCTGAGAGAAGCAGGTTACCAACTTGCCGTATCCCATCGGGAACCGGGACTGTTTGCTCCCTGCGAAGTCGGGGGGTGCGGGAGTTGCGCCGTTGAGATTGACGGCGTGGTAAAGCTCGCCTGTCGCACGATGGTGAGAGAGGGGATGAGGATCGGGACCGAGTTGCCGGAAGGATATGTTCCGAGGAGGACCGTCGTGAATTTCCAGGGCCACTCCATGGGAGGGGTGGGTACACCCCGGCAATCCCAGGGCAACAACGGCTTTTATCTTGAGGCAGTCTGTTTTACCGCGGGATGCAATCTTAGATGTCCCCACTGTCAGAACTGGCTGATCACTTACCTGGGACAGGACGAAGCCCTGACACCCCAGGAAGCAGCCCGAAGATTAACCATGATCAGGGAGGGCCTGGAGTTAAACAGGATGACAGTTTCCGGCGGCGAGTCCACACTCAACAGACCCTGGTTGACCATGTTTTTAAGGGAAATGAAGACTCTTAATCCTGACCCGGACGCCCGCTTTCATATTGACACCAACGGTTCACTGCTCATTCCCGATTACCTCGATGAACTGGTAGATGCCGGCATGACTGATATCGGGATAGACCTCAAGGCCCTGGAAACAGATACCTTTATGAGGATAACGGGTCTGTCTGACAGGAACCTGGCACAAAACTATAAAGAGACCGCTTGGGAAGCGGTTAAATACCTGATTAATAACTACCCGGAAAAGGTTTTTGTCGGTGTCGGCATTCCTTACAACCGGGGTTTTACTTCTCCGTCCGAGATAAGCCGTATGGGACAGAGACTTTTTGAAATCGCCCCTTCCCTTCAGGTTACCGCCCTCAACTACAGACGTGAATTCAGAAGCAACATCGTAAAACCGAAAGATATGGAAATGATGGTCATCCGCGATATTCTACGGGATATGGGGTTAAAAACAGTCATCGTTCAGACGACGGCAGGAAACATTGGCCCCTGAACCTGTGAGAAGACTTAAGATCTCTGAGAGGAGGTAAACGAAATGGCACATCTGACAACAAAACAAAAAGAATGGCTGGAGAAGGAATTTAATCAGCGGGTAAGCTTCGATAAAACAGAACGATTGCTCTATTCTCATGATATAGCGGCCATACCGCGCATAATCCGTCCCTTTGGAGGGAGTACTCTCCCCGATGCCATCATTCAACCGGAATCAGAAGAAGAAGTGGCCCGCCTGGTTGCCTGGGCAAATGAGAACAGGATACCCCTTACACCCCGGGGAAAGGCTTCCAGTGGCTACGGAGGCGCCGTGCCCACGAAGAAGGGCGTGGTCGTTGATTTCTGGCGTATGCGAAAGGTCATCCATACGGACAGTGGCGCTATGGAGGTTACTGTCCAGCCCGGTATAACATGGGAAAAGTTGCAGGCAGAACTGGCCAAAGGGGGGGTGGATCTTCGTCTCTATCCCACAAGCGCTCCCTCATCCACCGTTGGCGGCTGGTTGGCCCAGGGCGGGGCAGGTATCGGTTCCTACGCTTACGGCTATTTTCGAGACAATGCGGTCTCTGCCCGTGTGGTATTGCCTGATGGCGCCATTAAGAAATTTTCCGGTGATGATCTCGATCTGATCGCCGATGCCGAGGGTACTACCGGGTTTATTACGGAGGTAACTTTAAGGATCAGGAAACGGGAAAAAATAGCCGTCACTGCCCTTGCCTTCCCCGATGCCCGCAGGTTACAAGAAGCGGTAGAGGCGATGGACAGGAGTGAATTACCCCTCTGGTCAATTGTTTTTATCAACCCGAGAATGGCGGAACTAAAAAACAGGGCGCCCCTGATGGAACACCGGACACAGCCCGGGGAGGAACGGGTAATCTTACCGGCTGCGTATGTTGTCACCATTGCCTACGCAGAAAAAGATTCTCAAAGAGTAAGGGATGGGCTTACCGAAATTGTTAGAATGTTTGAAGGGGAAGTCCTGTCTGAGAGGATTGCGGAACATGAATGGAAGAACCGCTTTAAACTTATGGTGGTAAAACGCCTGGGGCCTTCCCTCGTTCCTGCAGAGGTAATCGTTCCTCTTCATAGTCTGGGTGACGTGATGAGTGAAATAGAGCAAAAGGTTGATCAGCCTGTTGTTAAAGAAGGAGTAATCATCCATCGGGGACGGGGAGGAAAACCGGAAGCGGTAATCTTAGGGTTTATTCCCTCCGATCAACGGAGATTTGCCTACAATCTCGTCTTCGGCCTTGTCCTCACGATAATCAAGATCGCGGAACGACACGGCGGACGGGTCTACTCCACGGGCATGTATTTTACCAAAAAAGCAGGTTATGTCCTGGGAAGCGAGCGGGTGAAAAAGCTGGAAAGGTTTAAAAAGGAAAGAGACCGCTATGGTATCCTCAACCCCCAAAAAGTGCTCGGCGGGGGAATCATCGGGCATCTGATGAAGGTAGTCGGTATCTTCGAACCACTTATCCGACCTTTCGGGAATGTGGTGATCACCCTGGTTGGAGAACGTCACAGGAAACCGGCCAGGGGAATCCCGCCGGATGTGGCATGGTATGCTTATTCCTGTTCTCAGTGCGGTTACTGTGTTGACGAGTGCGACCAGTTCTATGGCCGTGGATGGGAAAGCCAGATCCCGAGAGGCAAATGGTACTGGCTGCGGGAGTATATGGAAGGTAATGTGAAGTGGGATCAGAAGATGGTGGATACCATTATCGCCTGTACAACCTGTGAACTGTGTAATCTCCGGTGCTCCGCCTCTCTGCCTATCGAATCCTCCTGGATGAAGCTGCGGGGACAGTTGATCCAGGAAGAGGGCAGGATGACCTTCCCACCTTTCGAGATGATGGCGGCCGCCCTTGTTAAGGAAGGAAATATCTGGGCAGGTTACAGGAATAACCGTGATGCCTGGTTCCCGAAGGAGTTGAGAGAGAAACATCCCCCTGGCACACAGGCCGGGAACGTCTATTTTGCCGGATGTACGGCAAGCTATGTGGAAGAAGACATCGGCAAGGCATCGGTAACCCTCCTGGACGCCGCCGGAGTGGATTTTACCTATCTGGGACAGAAGGAGAACTGCTGCGGAACCCCGATGCTGGTATCCGGTAAATGGGATATCTTCCTCAATAACATGAAGAGGAACATTGCCTCCGTGAAGGCCTGCGGCGCCGATACCGTCATCACATCCTGTCCCGCTTGCGACATGATGTGGAGACATATCTACCCACAATGGGCCCAAAAACACGGTATTGCCTTCGATATCAAGACCAGACATTACAGCGAAATTATCAGCGAGCAGATCCGTGAGGGCAAATTCAAGTACACCCATGAAGTTCCCGGAAAGGTAACTTGGCATGACTCCTGTCACATTGGAAGGGTTAGTGGAATCTACGACCCCCCGCGGGAGATGATCAAGGCTATTCCGGGCATCCAATTCGAAGAGATGGAATATAACAGGGAGGCAGCTCACTGCTGTGGCTCAGTACTGACACTGATCAAGGACCCTCCTGTGGCCCATGAAGTGGGGGATATAAGAATTAAGGAAGCCGAAGAGATCAATGCCGGGGCGATCCTGGCCCTTTGCCCCTGTTGCGAGTTCCAGCTTCGCGTCAGTGCCGATAAAAAGGGTAAAGATATGGGGGTTCATGATCTGGCCGCCTTTGCCTGCCTGGGTCTGGGTAAGAAATTCAAAGACCCGGAGCCGGAGGTTATGCGCCAATGGGCGGTCTTTGAAGGGATGATTGACCTGATGACCCCTCAGGGATTTGCCACCCTGATGAGCAGTATGTGGAAAGAGCTGATTGATGCCATGCCGCTGGGGATGGGAAGTATGATGATGTTTATCGGTAAGCTCGGGCCGGTGGGCGGCGCTTTGCTCTGGATGATGAGGCCCATGTTTCCTGTCCTGTTCCCGATCCTGCTGCCCAAGATGATGCCCAAGGTTATGCCCGCCATGCTGAATCGTGTCGCCGGGAAGATACCCATGCCGGATTATATGAGGGAACAGATGCCCGAACTGATGCCCAGGGTAATGGATAACCTGATGCCTAAGATGCTGCCCGATGTTGTTCCTCTAATTGTTGACCCGATGATTGACTATCTCAGGGGTTTGAAGGAGAAGGGGAAATAGGGGAAAAAGATTTGACCCCAAGTTCTTATTGATTTTTTTGTCACCCCTTTTTATATCTATTGATTCGGACACTACTGCAAACGCATAAAAAAACACTTGACAAATAATTTTATTTCTCTATTGTTGATAGCGATTTTCAATATCATATTCTAACCAAGGATAATATAAATGGCCCGGGAAGAAGAAAAAATATTTGAAGATTATCTTGCAATCAAAAATCTTAAACAAAGTGAGCAGAGAAAAGAGATATTACAAATTTTCTTAAATATAGATAAACATCTGACTGCTAATGAACTCTATCGAATTGTTCAGAAAAAATATCCCAAAGTAGGATATGCCACTATTTATCGCACACTTAGACTATTGTGCGAATCCGGCCTTTGCCGTGAATTGAAATTTGAAGACGGCACAGCCCGATATGAACATCTCTATGGCCACCAGCATCACGACCACCTTATATGCACCAAGTGTGGCAGATTCTTTGAAGTAGTGGATTCCGAGATTGAACGCTTGCAAGAAAAATTGGCTAAACAGCATGGATTCTATCCTGAAAGACACCGGATGGAACTATATGGGGTATGCCGAAAATGTAAAAAATAGGATATATTTTTTGTAACCACTCAGGTATCTTGCCACAAAGGCACAAAGGCACCAAGATTATAGGATTAATTCTTTATAATAGCCTTTTTAATGCATGGCACATTGAAATTAATGAGAAAACTCCGTTATTCAATTTATATCCATCTTCTCTTTGGGTCTTTGTGCCTTGGTGGCTGAATAGTTACAA
>MNZP01000019.1 GCA_001873675.1 Syntrophaceae bacterium CG2_30_49_12
CTATCTGATTTTATTAATATCAGTAACCCACACGAAATAGCGAGGAGCCATAAAAATTAAGACCGCTTTAATTGATTATCCAGTTGCAAAAATTCACGATCATCTTGCAAAGAATGTATTAAGTAAAATAGGCCAAGGAGAATCTTTTCAAGCCGATAACATTCTAAAGATGCTTGAATCTCAATTTCAGGAAAAAGTGAGCTTTGAGTCATTGGATGATTTTGAAATTGAACAACTGGGGTCTGATCTATTTTATTCTTGGTATAGCCATTACCAATATATCGAGGCCCTCTATGATATCGGTTCCTTAATTGTTTCAATAACAATTCCCGAGACATTAAGAGAATATGTCTCTGAAGCGCGTTCCTGCTATGCCTTTCAGCAATACAATGCTGTTTATGGATTATGTCGGATAATATTGGAATCCGCTATCAGACATACGTGTGAAAGAAAGGGCTTTATAGAAAGAAGAGGCAATGTTGTCGATATTGAATCCTACAAACCAGCTGAACTTATAAACCAGGCGGCCAAAGGTGATCTAAGGCAGAGATTGAAAGAAATATATAGCAAAACCAGTACATTATTGCACGGCCGGAAAATTATAAAATCCGAAGATGCAAAAAAAATGTTCAGGGATACTTTGAAAGCTGTTCAGGATCTTTACAAATAGAGGTGCCTAACAACGGCATTAAGGGCGACGGCGAAAAGCCGCCGCGCCTTATGCCGAGCGTTCTGTCTTAAGATTAGGAGGAAAGCATGAAAGAGTTCATTGCAATTGATTTTGAGACTGCAAATCCTCAGAGGGTAAGCGCCTGCGCTTTAGGCTACGCAAAAATATCCAATTGCGAAGTGGTCGAGACCAAAGGATTACTGATTAAACCCGTTGGCGGTCACGCCCCGTTTCAGTCAAAGATCCATGGGATAAAAGAAGAGCATACCCATGATAAGCCTTATTTTGGAGAGCTTTTTCCACAAATCAGGGGCATCTTTGATTATCCCCTGGTTGCGCACAGCCTGTTTGATAAGCAGGTTTTGACTGCGCTTTCAGAGCATTTTCATCTGGGATTGAAATTCGACTACACCGATTCCTGCTCAATAGCCAAAGACATGCTGCCGGAGCTTAAAGACAGCAAGTTGAAGACCCTAGTGAAATATTATGGCCTTCCTTCTTTCAAACGTCATGACGCAAGAGAAGATGCGTTAGCCTGTGCAAAAGTGTTCTTGAAGCTCCGAGGCCTGGACACCGGGAATGTGGTATCAAGTTCACACAATGAGCTCTCGGAATTTAAGGGCCTACTGACAGGCATTCTGGCTGATCAAGTAGTAAATTATAAAGAGGCCTACGAGCTTCTTTACTGGCTTGAGGATCATACTGATATCAGCAATAGTCACGCCAATCTCCATAGCAAGATGAAAGAAGTTCTTTGTGATGATCGTCTTGACAATATTGAGGCCACAGAGATCAAAATGTTCTTAGAAAATACATTGAGGGAATTGGAATAAAAGACAGAACAAGCTAATCCACCGGACGGCTTACAGCCGCCGGTGATCGGCACGTTATGCCATGAATCATAAATCACGGGTTGAGAGGAACGGATTATGACTATAAGTTTTCCATCTGGTCTCCAGCATGTTATGGAAGTATGTAGGCTTGTTTGCCAATCTCACCGTTCGAGGATAAAGGCAGTAAATGAAGTAGCTCGAACGCGCCGGGTTGATCCCCAAACGGTTACGTCAGCATGCACCAGAAGTCTGGGAATAGGAACAGATGATCTTGACAAATTCCTACTCCCAGAAAACTCCGAGGCATTTTGCGAACACTTGGTCAGAAGATTCCCCCGTTATCAAAAAGAAATCGAGGCATTTTTCACCGAACTTGATGGCAAGAAGGACCAGACCCTCAATGATCCACTTGGAGCGATAAGGGTACTCTTCCCCGATGAAAAGAAAGATCTTCTTCGATTGGTGTTGTTACACGACATTCGTAAAAGGTTCTCCGCATGGTCAGAGCGACACGACATACCGGAAGACATTAGGCGAGAAATGTCAAAAATGTGGAAACAGATTGACAAGGTATAACCGGCTTCAGTGGCTCGCCAAAAAACCCGGCTACCGCTGAGCCGTATAATATGCCTTTCAAAGTCGTCGGAATACATGGACTTGACAGATGTATTTATTTTGATACAATAGATTTATGAGCGAGCCAATTTTATCCGTAAAGTTTTTCCGCACGGAGGCCGGCAATGAACCAGTCCGTGAGTTTCTGCGTGAATTGCCACCGGAGGACCGTAAGATCATTGGCACTGACATAAAGGAAGTCCAATTTGGTTGGCCCTTGGGCATGTCTCTAGTGCGGAAGATGGAGAAAGACCTGTGGGAGGTGCGTAGCCATCTTGAGGGGCGCATAGCGAGAGTGCTATTTACTGTAATAGAAGGGCATATGGTTTTGCTGCATGCCTTCATTAAAAAAGCACAGAAAACGCCAAGGTCTGAACTTGATACAGCAAGGGCTCGCAAAGCAAAGCTTTAAGGGGTCTCTTATGATTAATCCACATATCGGTAGTGACTTCGATGAGTTCCTTCAGGAAGAGGGAATTCACGAAGAGGTTACTGCAGCAGCTCTTAAGCGAGTCATTGCGTGGCAGTTGGATAAGGTGATGAAATCCAAGCATATCACCAAAACTGAGATGGCATCTCGGATGCACACCAGTCGGGCGGTAGTAAATCGTCTTCTCGATGAAGATGATACCAGTGTCACATTAGCTACATTGGCGCGCGCAAGCCTAGCAATCGGTATGCCGCTAAAAATCGAGTTTTCCATCAACGCAGAGGCATAACGCAGAGGCATAACAAGCGCATCGAGGCGGACGGCGGGAAGATTGCCGAGGCGCTTCGCGGCAAGGTCCTTGGCCGCCGCCGCTCATGCGTAGTGTTAGCCGGAAGAACATGAACAGATCGTGAACGTTTAATATAAACTGCGAGCCAAAGATGAAAGTATTGCTACAGTTGCTACGTGAGTTCTGGTTGCCCTTAATCCTGGGCACGGCCTGGACCGTCTTCAATTTTGTAGATCGCCCAGTTTCTCAATGGGGAGTCCGTGCATTTCTTAACGTCTTTGGGCCTACGTTCTTCTTTGTCAGTTGGTTAGTCGCCCAATGGTACCGCGTGAAGAAGCAGCAGCGTGTTGAGGATGGACTTAAAGAGATTCAGAGAGATGTACGAGCAATCCATGCACCATTCCTCCCGTGCAGGGTATTCATGACCCTTCACTACAACGCTACAGACAACGATGTTAAGCGTCTCTTTGCGGGCCAAGAAGGCTATCGTGCGTTCGGTCCCGATCGTCCCATGCCTCCTCCTCCCTTTGGTTTGCCGCCCGGTGTGACGAACGGTCGTATAATCCATCCCGGAAGGTATTTCGAGTACCGGGACAGCGTGCTCGTCGGGGCGGGTCTTTTCCGGCAAGATTTCCCTGTCTTCAACAGTATACATTGTGCCGTTCAGCACACCGTTTCCGAATTATCCAAAGATAGGACCGCGCAGGCGGTCGCACAAAATGATCCATTACTTTCGCAACCATCAGTGCGAGCGGACCTCTACTTCGGGGGGCGTCCCAAGTCAGCCGAATCAACACCATCTCTCAAGCTCGCCAGCGTTCTAGATGCCCAACAAATTGCTGCCGCGCATGCTCTTGACAACAACGTCTTTGTAGACCGTTTTCAGCAACTGGTTCCTGAGCCTGCAGACCAGCCAAGAACCTGGACCACGTCTGATCTTAAGGGCGCATATTTGCGGATTACGCTTGAATTTTTCTATCTTGGGGAGATCTCGTATCTTCCAAGGGAGAGCTGGCCAAGGATGCACAACTTCCAACTGTGGCTTGGGCCGAAGGGGCAGCACGTATTTGCCTTTACCGACGAACAGCTTGCGTTACAAATCGTCCGTGATGATCCCGATCCCGTCATGCGGGGGGATGCCAACTCTGTCCAGATCGTGTTCGAGTATGAAATTGACCAATCCGCGTATTCGAAGTGTCTTGTTGCCTCGGCAGGGAACGGCTAACCAGCAAAATGCAGCGGACGGGCGGGGAAGCGTGTTGCTGCCCCTTCAAGTCCGCAATCGCCCGCCCCTGATTTTGGGCGTTAGGCTGCAGGAGCAAGGTTGCCATGGAATTGAGTGACGCAAGGTTCGAGCCCGACGATGACGACAAATTCGTGTGGTTCGTCACGGACCATCTCAAGAAGGGAGCCGCCACGCTCCGGGGCATCACCGATGTGGATTACGTGCAGCTTGCTCGTAGTCGATGGAACGGATGCGCGTCCGATAAGGTTTATGCCATCAAGTTCCTCGTCGATCCACTCGTGGATCCGGAACTTGTGGCGGAGTTGCCGGACGATTTCCGCCATTCGGGCCAGCCTTTCTGCACGCTCATAGCAAGAATCGGCTCACATGGAGAGTTGGTCGATGCTCCAGAGGGCTATACGCCCCCCTCGTATCCAGGCGTTCATCTCGCCCATATCGTTGCGGGCTCTCCCTCTGGAGGTGATGTTCCTGACCCGCGTGAGCCCGCAGAGTATCTGATCGCATTTCTGGACGTACTCGGCTTCGAGGCGCTGTTGAACCGAATTGGGCTCGATGCGTTGGCACAGCGTTACCAGGAGCTTCTGGCAGCGGCCCTTGATCCCCAGTCCGAGTCGCGACCGTGGAGTCGCGCCCAGACAATTGTCCGTGGCGAAACGACGCCTGCCTTGATGTGTCTTCCCATCCAAACGGCATATTTCAGCGACAGTCTTCTGCTCTGGGTCCCATATCTTCCCGGCCACGTTGAGGAGTTCTTGTATCGCTGTTCAAGAGTGTTTTGTGAAGCATTGTCTCAAGGTTTGCCCGTCAGGGGCGCAATATCCGCTGGTAGAGCTACGCTGGATAAGGAGAGGGGCATCTACCTCGGCCTTCCACTGATCGAGGCAGTACGCCTAGAAAACAAGGCCAACTGGGTTGGTGTATCGTTGGCAGCGTCTTGGAAGTCTGAGACGCTCCGTATACCAGTGCCTCCGGACATGGTTTTTATCTATGACCCTCCACTCAAGGAGGGCAGCGACGCGCTCTTTTCTGGCCTCGTACTGGATTGGCCGCGTGTGTGGCGAGAGTCACGTGAAGATTCCGCTTTGCCACATTTGGCAGATCTTCGTCTTCCGGATCTCCCGCAGGAATTGAAGGCAAGATATGATGCAGCATCAACTTTCTGGTTGCACTCGGAGGCAAACCAGGATTTGTATTTACCGCCTGGCTTTACACGAGAGACGGTTCGTGGCGTGTGGAAAGGCCGTTGATTCGCTACTTCTAGTGGCGTGCAGCCTAACCACGCTAATTCAGCCGACACAAAAAGACGTGCGGCTGATTAGCACCGTTAGGCCAGTAGCAAAGGAGGAGAGCGTGATGCGATCGAAGTATCATCTAATAATGACCATACCAACTCTGGTCGTAACAGTCATTATAGCATTCTTGCTTTTCCAAACAGGTTGTTCAGAAGACTGGCGGCAGAAAGCTCAGGGCGTTCATGCTAGCTCTGTGCAGATTTGGCATGAACAGTGGACGGTGAATTTTGGCTCAATGTCCATCGGGTTACAAGGAGGAAATGGAGGGAATTACCGGCTTGGGGACTTAAAGCCGGGTGGACCGATAAGGGTCGTAATATTCCGAGACATCCCTCCGGGATATGTGGAGGTTGCAAGAAAGTGGGGGGTTAAGGTTGGGGGTGCATATGTCCAAAAAGACCGAGACAAGTTCGAGTATATTTGCGATGTTGATCTCAAGCTGTCGGACGAAGATCTTGCCAAGACATTCGGCGTAGAGAACAAGTTCAGGGGCAGATAGTCAAAACGCTAGACGTGGATTGGAAATGTTGAAGAACTAATAGAGGGCCGACCATTACTACATAAAGGTCGCGAAAATTGCTGGCCTCCGTGAGAGTGAGAGAGGAGTTCAATCATGCGAAATACTGCTTTGGCTTGGCCATGCTGGGCAGCAACGGTCTTGTTCGTTGTCGCTTTTCTCATCAATCTGATCGGATGGGACCTTTTCTTAATAGTTCGCAATGGACCAAAAGAATTAACTGTTGCCGCCTCTCTTGGCCTGAGTCATATCTATGTGAAAGATTCTATGCCAGTCGATAAGAAATTGGAATTTACCCACGCTGAAGGAGTTCAGTTTGTCGTCGATCAATTTTCCGGTTCTGCGGTTTTGATACTTCTACGATCTGGTTCGGTTGTCCTTGTTGCACCGGCTCCACTAGTCAGGTTGGGACCACTTCAGTTTGTAGTCCAAAAACGCCTTGTGCCGATGAGGTCTTTTCGATTCCAATTTTTGGGATTTAGGTTTTTCTGTACCAACATTGCTGGTATCCTTAGTCCCAATTTTGGTGTTCTATGTTGTCAAAAGAATGAGAAGAGATACAAAGGTCGATCTTTGACCAATTAACCGAGCAGATGCAGCAAACGGCGCAAACGGGGTCGGGCCAAGCTGACATGGTGGGGTCAGGCTTTTATAGCTTGATATTGGACCAATGGGATGCCGGGTATAACGCACAACCTTGAATTTACATGATTAATCTTGTCTTACATGATATACAAATGCTATTATGTAACATAATATCGTTCATACACATGAGGTGAAACATGACGACAAAAGTAACGACAAGAGGACAGGTTTCCATACCGGCTGAAATCAGGAAGCGTTTTCATATCGAGCCGGAATCAAAGATCGAGTGGTCTACAGATGGGAACGAGATAAGAATTATCCCTCTGCCCAAGGACGCTGTGGCCGCATTCAGAGGCCGGGGCCGGAGGAAATACAGCGGTGAGCAATTTCTGAAAGACAGGCAGCAGGAAAGGAAGAAGGAAAATGCAGAAGACAGATAACGCAGAATCCTACGTCATGGATACGTCTGCCATCTTTGCTCTCTGGAACGATGAGGAGGGGGCCGATACTGTAGAGCATATCCTGCATTCCGGAGCGCCGGTGCTGGTCTCTTTCATGACTATTATGGAAGGACGTTACAGACTTTGGAAGAATGCCGGCAAAGAAACCTCTGACGAGTTTTCAAAATATATCTCTCTGCTCCCGGTCAGACGGATAGATATTACTAATGCAATATTTGAAAACGCAATAGAGATCAAGGCTACCAGCAGCCTGTCTGTATGCGACAGCTGGATTATTGCAACCGCCATCGCTACAAAATCCATCCTCGTACATAAAGATCCCGAATTCGAGCAAGTCAAGAAAATGGTCCTGCTAAAAACCTTGCCTTATAAAGGCAGAAGGACAAAATAAGACGCAACGCAGCATATGGACTTTAAATGCGAGCCGGAGACGGGGTCTTGTTTTTTTTGCAGTGGCTGGAGGCGGAGGGGTTCCAACCAGGCGTACAAGCGGTCAAGCCGCTTAACTCCCCGTTCGCGGCACGCCTGCGGCGCGCCGCGAACGGGGCGAGCTGAGCACGTGCAGCCTAAGACGGCGGCCTTGTTGCCGTTCTTAGGCTGCTAAGTGCTCCAGCGATT
>MNZP01000041.1 GCA_001873675.1 Syntrophaceae bacterium CG2_30_49_12
TGGATTCGCAACAAATCCGGAAGAGAGAAAAAAATAATGGATGAAACGACACAAAGCGCCATTGTGCAGGCATTGAGTACAAGCATAAGGGAATACTTTTAGATTTTTGGGGAGGGTTGGTCTGATCAAGATTGTATTTGCCTCAAAAAACAATGGAAAAATAAAAGAAATTAAGGCCATGCTTGAAGGGCTTCCCGTAGTTCTCCTTTCACTTAATGACTATAAGGATATTCTTGATATCATTGAAGATGGAAAGACATTCTTCGAGAATGCCCTCAAAAAGGCAAGGGTTGTCTCGGAATTTACCGGCGAGGTGGTCCTTGCTGACGATTCAGGGCTGGAGGTGGATTGTCTGGGGGGCCAACCAGGTATTTACTCATCCAGGTATGCTGGAGAAAATGCTACAGACGAGAATAATATGCGGAAGCTTCTCGAAAATTTGCGGGGTATCCCCTCCGAAAAAAGGGGAGCCTCTTTTAGATGCGTACTGGTGCTTTACCAGCCGGATGGCGCCTTTGAATCCTTTGAGGGTGGATGGCGCGGGCAGATTTATGATAAACCCGTGGGAGAGAGGGGCTTCGGTTACGATCCGGTATTTTTTCTGCCTGAAAAAGGTATGACGGTAGCCCAGCTCCCGCCGGAAGTGAAAAACACGATCAGCCATCGGGCACAGGCATTTCATAAACTCAAAAAGAGTTTTAAAAAACATGTTCTGAGTGAAGTCGAGGGAACGGGGCGTAGCGCAGCCTGGTAGCGCGCCTGCTTTGGGAGCAGGATGTCGCAGGTTCAAATCCTGCCGCCCCGACCAAACGTGACCTCAGTGTTAAATTGACCACAGGGAAAGAATTGCTATTGCTTATCGAAGACCTTGACAAAATAAAAAGAATATCCATAATATATAATGGATCTTTTGTGGTATTCACTTCAGACAACTGGATAAAAAGCTGATCAGGATATGAACAGATAAGTGTTCAAACCATGCTCAGTTTGCTTACCTGCAATAGTATCGGCGTTTCTAAGTCAACTTCCTTTTCGACGATAAAAGCAGTGAATGAGTGTAATGGGCAGAGTTGTTCTCAAGACCCATTAGTTCGGCACGTTTTTTGAGAGGAATGTAACGATATGAAACTAAAGAAGGGAGGTGATTTTGGCGTGCGTATCCTTATGTTTGGATGGGAGTTTCCACCTTATGCGAGCGGCGGCCTGGGTACGGCCTGTTTCGGTATCACAAAGGCCCTGACGGGGCTTGGTCATGAGATTACCTTTGTTTTACCGAGAATAAAAGGTGAGAGGCAACCGTTGCATGTGGAACTGCTTTCCGCCTCAGAAGTTCCTCTCTTGGGTCAATATTTTGACAAAGATATCTTCAAGTTGTTGGATATTAAATTGGTCAGTGCTATCCTCCGTCCCTATCTTGGCGAGGGCCAGTATAGCACTTTGCTCAGACGGTTAGGCGAGGGGGGCGAAAGAGAAACAGGGGAGAGGGGGTTTCTTGATATCTCCGGAGACTATGGTACCGACCTGATTTCCGAGGTATGGAGGTATGGAATGGTAGCCGGCGCCATTGCTCAAGATCTGTCATTCGATGTAATCCATGCCCATGACTGGATGACGGTCTTTGCCGGTCTCCATGCCAGAGAGGTTAGTGGAAAACCCTTTATTCTTCACATTCATTCTCTTGAGTTTGACCGGAGCGGCGAAAACATCAATCGGGAAATTTTTGATATCGAGAGGAAAGGCTTGACAGAAGCCGATCACGTTATTGCCGTCAGCTATTACACGAAGGATATGATTGTCAACCGTTACGGAATTCCTCCTGAGAAGATATCTGTCGTCCATAACGCCGTTTCCCGCTGCGAGGGGGAAAGGATTTATCACGTGGAAAACGGGAAAGGGCGGAAGATTGTCCTGTTTCTTGGGAGGATCACCTTTCAAAAGGGTCCTGATTACTTTGTCGAGGCAGCGGCAAAGGTTATAAAGGCAATGCCGGAAGTAACGTTCGTGATGGCAGGGGCAGGTGACATGATGCCCCGGATGATTGAACGTGTTGCCGAGCTTGGGATTGGAGAGCATTTTCACTTTACCGGTTTTCTTAGGGGAACTGAAGTTGAACTGATTTATACCATGAGTGATCTGTATGTTATGCCGAGTGTATCCGAACCTTTTGGTATCTCTCCCCTTGAGGCGATGATGTACGATGTGCCGGTGATTATCTCCAAACAGTCCGGGGTGTCAGAGATCATGCACCATGTCCTGAAGGTTGATTTTTGGGACGTGAATGAGATGGCCAACAAGATCATTACCGCTTTAAAATACCCTGCACTGACCGACGAGATTCTCGTAAGGTCTCGCGAAGAACTCCGGGATATCTGCTGGGAGAAGGCTGCGGAGAGGATCGCCGATGTCTATCGGCGCTTGTTGAATTGATGATCTCAAATGTATGAAAGGAGGGTGATGATCTTATTTCAGCGAGAGATGAACCGGTTGTTCGATGATTTCTTCCAGAGGTTTGATGTTACACCTTTTGGCGCCCTGGAGGAGCGGTTTGGGGGGTTTCTCTCCTTCCATTGATCTCAAAGAAGATGATAAGGAGGTCAGCATCAAGGCTGAACTTCCCGGTATTGATGAAAAAGATATCGAGGTATTGCTTTCCGATGATGCTCTAACCATCAAGGGAGAGAAAAAAGAGGAAAAGGAGGAAAAGGGAAAGGATTATTACCACATGGAGAGGACATATGGTTCCTTTAACCGTGTGGTCCCCCTGCCGTTGGGCGTTGATACGACAAATGCCGAAGCGCATTTTAAGAACTGTGTCCTCAGCATTAAGCTTCCCAAGACTGAGGAGGCGAAGGCAAAGGGAAGGAAAATCCCTATCAAGGCCGAATAATCAATTCCCCAACCTCATTTGAAAACATCCCCTTCCCCCCCCCCTGGGGGAAGGGGTATACTATTCCGTGGGAATCAGTTTCACAAATACCTTTCTGCTCCTCGGGCCATCAAATTCACAGAAGAAAATAGACTGCCATGTGCCGAGGATAAGATCACCGTTTTCTATAATGATGGCCTCTGATACGCCAATAAGAGAAGATTTTATGTGCGCGGCAGCGTTCCCTTCCCTGTGCCGGTAGTTGCCGTTGAGGGGGACGAGCCGATCGAGCCCCATAATGATGTCTCTTCCTACATCAGGATCGGCGTTTTCGTTAATCGTAACAGCGGCAGTGGTATGAGGGACGAAGACGTGGCAAATCCCACTTTTAATCTTACTCTCTTTCAGGAGATCCCTCACCTGCCTGGTAATATCGAGCATTTCAAATCTTGAATTAGTCCTCACAGCAAACTGGATCACATCTTAACTCCCTTTTTTCATCTCCCCCGATCATCCCCTTTTTCGGCCACGCCCACATATCGTCCTGGATTTAGGCTATAGCCCTGGGCTTCAATTTCCCTTATCGTGGCCGCCCTATACAGACCGGGAAGAGAAGTTCAATGGCATGTCGCATACGGGTGGTACCTTCCGAAAAATCCCTGCTCATGAGTCACCTCAGCCACTGGTCCGGCGGTATCAGAAGAAATTCCTGCCACGGAAGCCCCTGGTCGCCAATCAACAATTTTTTTCTGACTGGAAAGGTCTTGGCAAAAGCATCCATTCCCGGCAGACTGACGGCTTTTCTGCCGCTCTTCACCTCAATGGCAATCAGTATATTGCCTTTGCTGACGACAAAATCCACTTCGCGATTCCGTTCCCGCCAGTAGAAAAGCTCCGCCCCCGTTCTCTGGAGGCCATTGGCCAGCGTTGCGCCGATGGCCGATTCGATCAGATGCCCCCAGTATTCCCGGTTCTTCAAGGCTACATCGAAATCAATTCCCGATTGCGCCGTCATCAGTGCCGTATTGAGGACCTGGAGTTTGGGACTGGAACCCCTTTGCCGGACGATGTGCCCCCCATATTTGGGCACCCCTATCAGCATACCGGCCCCTGACAATAATTGTAAATAATGGGCGAGAGTCGTCGTGTTGCCGGCATCCTGAAGTTGCCCCAGCATCTTCTGAAAGGAGAGCACCTGCCCGGAGAAGGTGCAACCCAACTCAAAAAGCCGCCGCAGAAGGGCAGGTTTGTCCACCCGCCTCATGAGCAGGATATCCCGTGAAATGGTTGTTTCGATGAGGGAATCCCTGATATAGTTCGCCCATCTTTGCGGTTCGCCGATCAGTTCGGCGCCGCCCGGATACCCCCCGTAAAAAACGTATTGCTCCACATTCCAGTCGAAGGCCTCCTTCATCTCCGGGTAAGACCAGTGGACAACAGGAATCAGCTCGAACCGCCCCGCAAGACTCTCCGTTAAACCACTCTGTATCAGGAGGGGAGATGATCCCAGGAGGATCACCTGCAGGGAAAGGCCTGCTGCCGTGTCTTCATCCCATAGGCGTTTTACGACCTCTGACCAGTTGCTTATTTTTTGCACTTCATCCATGACCAGCAGGGCTTTTTGCGGTTCCGTTGCCTTCGCCTTCATACGAGCCGCTTCCCATTGCTGCTCGATCCAACTTACGCTTTTCAGGGCCGGTTCATCGGCGGAGGCATAGTGGTTCGGCAGGTCAAGTCCGGCCATTAACTGCTGGGCCAGAGTGGTCTTGCCGGTTTGCCGGGGTCCCACAATAACCTGCATAAATCGGCGGGATTCTGTGATTCTCTTTTCAATAATGTTCAGGATTGGTCGTTTAAACACCCATCATATCCATTACTTAACAATTTACTTAATAAGGTGAGTAAATTTACTCAAGACAGCGGGTAAATGTCAAGAAAATTATCCACTCTGTCCATTGCTTACCCACATGGATTTTATTTGATCATGCGCAGGGCCATGTTCGTATTTTCCGAGTCAAATTTGTCAGGATCGAATTCGCCGCCGACCCATTCAAGCAAACTGTCGTGCTCTTCATGTTCGGGATCGCTGATGGCGGCGGGGAAATCGGCGTATCCCCAGACCCCGCCCACATCTTCCGGCGGACAGGCGCCCTTTCCTGCCAGACACAGAGGGTGCTTCATCTCCGGGTCAGGTGGCAGGATCTTTTCCACGAGGATCTGATGCTCCCAGCCGTCGCCGAAATCATAGTCATAAATGAATTTCATCTTTTCCGACGGCGCGATCTGTTCCAGCCGCACCCTCCGGGAGTCCCGATCCCCCGAATCCCCCCAGTCCGTGCCGGGCTCCGGCAGGCTGTAACACTCTCTTCCCACCCTAAAGCAGTGCAGATGGCTTTCTGTCCAGCCCATGGCGTACTGTACAACCCGATGCAGGCGGGCCAATGTATAATAACCCGGCACCAGAACGCGCCGCCAGATGGCTGGCTTGAAGTCCTTCAACGTAATCTTGATTTGATAAACCGGTCCGATTTCCTTCTTTTGTGGCATGATAACCTCCTTGTAACTATTCAGGTTCAAAGTTCCGGGGTTCACGGTTCAAGGTTAGACGTGGATTCCTGTTGCTGGCTATCTCAAGAAATATAAAGAGCGCAAGCCAATCAGCCGTGAACCCTGAACCGTGAACCTGACAACCTGAGTAGTTACAAAACTCATATATATCCTTCGTGTCTTAGTGCCTTGGTGGCTACCTGAACAGTTACGATTTTTCTTGGTGCCGAAGCCGGGATTTGAACCCGGACAGGCATACGCCCACTAGACCCTGAACCTAGCGCGTCTACCAATTCCGCCACTTCGGCAAGATCAGCTCTGTAAACCATAAAAGGCAATAATTTCTAACTGACCTTTGTGGTATTGTCAAGAAAATTTGGACTTGAAACTAATCCTATTAATGCTATGATTGCTTGCAAATTAAAAGAAGAACAGGCAAAACGGATATAATATGAAAGTTATTAAAAGTATAGAAGATAAGTCCTCTTTTTGTGAATTCAGAGATGCGTTTGTAACGATAGGGAATTTCGACGGCATACACCTGGGTCACCAGCATATCATAAAAATGCTCATCAAGGAAGCCCGCCAGGACAATCGGAAGGCTGCGGTTATCACCTTTGACCCCCATCCCCAGATGGTCCTTCACCCGGAGAAGAGACCTTTTTATCTTATCACCTCTCTCGAAGAGAAAATCAAACTCCTCGAAAAGCTGGGAGTTGATGCCATCGTTCTCATACCGTTTTCTCTGGAATTTTCCAAGATAACGGCTGAGGACTTCGTCTGTCAGATCCTCTCGGACAGCCTTCACATCAAGAAGATATTTATCGGCTATGACTATACCTTTGGAAAGGACAAGGTAGGAAATGCGGCGTTCTTGATGGACTTCGGAAACAGGCTGGGTTTTGACATAGATATCATCAATGCCATCAGGGTGGATGATACAATCGTCAGCAGTACCCGTATAAGAAATGCCATCCTTGAGGGGGATGTGAAGACAGTTATCGCACCCCTCGGAAGACCTTACAACCTCGGCGGTATTGTCATCGAGGGAAACAGGCGGGGCGGCAGCCTCGGATTTCACACGGCCAATATAAAACCGGATAAGGTGTTAATCCCCGCTCACGGTGTTTATGCCGTCATTGTCCACCTGGAAGGAATCCGGTATCGAGGTGTTTCAAATATCGGGGTCAACCCCACCTTTGACGATGAGAGACTTTCCATAGAGGTGCATCTGCTTGATTTTGATAGAGATATCTACGGAAAAAGCCTGGAAGTCCTGTTTATTGACCGGATAAGAGATGAGGTCAAGTTTGCCGATCCGGAAAAACTGGTCGCGCAGGTAAAACGGGACATTGAAAAAGCTGAAGCTATCCTGAAACCCTATTTTTAGCCTATCTTTCAATCATGAAAATCAAACACCTGCACCGGTGGGATGTAACCTACAGGGAAGCTGTTGCCATCCAGCAGGAACTGAAGGAAAAGTTAATCCTCCATGATGAAGATGTCGTAGAACCTATCAAGACGATCGCCGGCGCGGATGTATCTTATGAGAAAAGAAACGGTCTTCTTTTCGCCGCCGTTGTTTTGCTTGCCTTACCGACGATGGACATCATCGAAGAGGCCTCCTCTATCGAGGAAGTCCGCTTCCCCTATATTCCCGGCCTGTTGACCTTCAGGGAAGGTCCGCCTCTCCTGAAGGCATTTGAGAAACTGAATCACAATCCAGATGCCGTGATCTTTGACGGCCAGGGGATAGCACATCCGAGGGGTATCGGCCTCGCCTCTCATATGGGATTGTTTCTCGATATCCCCACGGTGGGTTGTGCGAAGACACGACTCATCGGCAGTTATGACTTGGTAGGCGATCGGGTAGGGGATTGTACCGCCCTGATACACAATAACCAGTCCATCGGCGCCGTCCTGAGAACCAGGGAAAAGGTTAAGCCGGTGTTCGTTTCCCAGGGACACAGGATCGGGCTTCAAAGGGCCGTGGAAGTAGTTCTCTCATGCTGCACCCGCTACAGGCTTCCCGAACCAATAAGGCGCGCCCACCTTATCGTCAACCGTCTCCGCACTGGGGAAAGTTCAAGGAGTTAGGGTTCAGGGTTCAGG
>MNZP01000185.1 GCA_001873675.1 Syntrophaceae bacterium CG2_30_49_12
CCAGCCCCTCTTTTCCAAAGGGGGGTAAGGGGGGATTTTCATCGTCCTTTGTGAGCCGAAGGCTCATGGATGTTTCATTAGTCTAACCTTGAACCGTGAACCCCGGAACTTTGAACCTGAATAGTTACTTCCCGATAATAGTACCCCAGGATATCCCTGTAAGAGTAACCTTCACGGGCCATGGCGTAAGCGCCCCACTGGCTCATACCGACACCATGGCCATATCCTTTACCCTCAAAATGAACCTCCCGGTTATCACATGTCACGGAAAAAAGGGTGCTTCTGATCAATGTAGGACCTATCTTGAGCCTGAACTCGTTACCGCTTATGATTGTTTCCCCACCACTGTGGGACAGTTTAATCTTTTCAACCCTGCCCGAGGGGCTGACTTTGACAGGCATCAACCTCTCTATCTGACCTATGTTGAAACCTTTTTCATTAAGGGCTTTTCTGATCTCATCGAGGGGTAGGGAGAGTTTCCATAGATAATTCGGGACGTTCATGCTGTAATCATCACGAACCCCCTTCAGGTAGGGGAGCTTCACCGCCCATACATATTGGGCATCTTCCGTTATCCCTCCGCTATTTGCGTGAAAATACGGCAGAATTAGTTGACCATTATAGAAGAGCACCATCCCTCTCGTTTCGTCTACCGCCCGGTTCGTCCTTTCAGACTCCGCCTCTTTCCCCCCGTAAACCTGCGAGGTAATGGTAGCACAAAGATCATAGTCTCTGTTCCCGTTTCTCTCCCTCTGATAGATGGTATAGGTTCTCGATACCACCGCCTGGGCCTTCAGGGCTTCCAGAGACCATTCCCGGGACATCTCCTTCGGGACGACACCGTAGAGGTATGCCTCCAGCCCCACAACATTAATCACATCCATTTTCCCCTCGGCATTCCTTTGAATGATCAGTTTTCCACGGTAAGGTTTACCATTCAAACTTAACATACCGTCCCCTGTGGCAAGGATAATTATCCTGTCAAGGTGTGAATTGTCGCCGGTAAGCCTTATGCCGTCTTCCGAAATACGGGGGAACACAGTTTGTGCCCGGATAAGGGTAACTTTTTCCTCAAAGTTCCTGACTTCACACAGGGAAGTTGAACTGACACGGATCTCCGTGACCCCGGACATAATCAGAACCCTGATATTTTCATGGGAAGAGGTCTTGAAGGCAGTTTCTTTTTCTGGATACAATTGGTATGTGTCCGCTTCTCGCATGGCCCGCCTGGCATCGTAGGAAAGACCTTTACAGGCAGATAAAATTAAAGGTAATAGCAAGGGTAATAGCGAGAGATAGCCGGTGATTAGGAATTTTCTTCTCATGATCGTATATCCAGGAGGGAGAAAAGAGTTAAGATGCCGGACCAGATCGTAAGCCGAGTTCTGTACCGCCTCGCAGTTACCCGAAAGGCGGCGATGATCATTCATCTGGGACAACAGTTACCTGCTGCCTCAAGCGACACGACCCGAGAACGTCGGGCGGGCCACCCTCAAATGTTCTCCTATTTTGTCTTGTTCCGGATGGGGTTTGCCAAGCTTTCCCGGTCACCCGGGAAACTGGTGAGCTCTTACCTCGCCTTTTCACCCTTACCCGCCGGATGGCAGGCGGTATATTTTCTGTGGCACTTTCCTTAGGGTTACCCCCAGTCGCCGTTAGCGACCATCCTGCCCTGCGGAGCTCGGACTTTCCTCCAGCCCGGAAAACCGGACCAGCGATCATCTGATCTACTCCAACACCTTAACAAACTTATCAGAATCCAGAAGAGAATCTGACTCCTTACTTCTGACTTCTGACTTCTGGCTTCTGGCTTCTGGCTCCCATTTCCTGAATAGTTAATGCCTCATCAATGGCTTGATTGGCTAACTTGTCTGCTGCCTGATTTTTGTCACGCCCTATATGCTCTACGATGTACCCGTCAAAAGAAGCCAGTAATCTTCTGACGTCTCCCATGAGGATTTTCAATTTGTCGTTCTTTACTCGATAGGCGCCATTGATCTGGTTAACCAGCAATTCGGAATCAAGAAAGATATGAAGTTTTCTGCAATGTCTTTTAATCGCTTCCTCCAGACCGATGATCAATGCCTGGTACTCGGCCAGATTGTTCGTGCACAAACCAAGAAATTTCCCGGTGGTTCCTAAAATATTTCCCTTCTCGTCTGTCAGGACAACACCGACTCCACCGTAGCCGGGATTCCCTCGGCATGCCCCATCGGTGTAAAGGTTTAAAATCGAATTAACCATTCTCACCCTTATTATACCAGTAAATAATACGGTTGCAATTAGGACAGGATAATAACGCTGAGAACTTTTGTAACTCATTATATAATTGAGGTTGTATATTCATGTGACAGCCATCACAAACTTCCTTCCACACTGACACAACAGCCAGACCATTGTTTACAGCTTTGATTGTTTCATATCTCTTGAGAAGATCGTCGTTTATCCGCATTCTGTAATCATGAATTCTCTGCTCACAGGCTAAAAGGTCGGCATCGAGGGAACTCATTTCTTCTTCAATTTTTTTCTTTCCCTGTTCATATTGCTGCTTATGAGTTTCAAGTTCTTTCTCTTTTGTTTTTAACACAACCTTGATTCCGTCAATTTCCTCCAGGAGAGAAATAATCTCATCCTCTATCTCGGAGTTTTTCCTCTCGATAGTTTCAATTTCTTTCAATATTGCCTGATATTCCCTGTTGGTTTTTACTTCAAGGAGACGTTCTTTGGTCTTTTTCAGACCCTCATTTCCCCTCTTCAGTTTCTCTTCATCTTCCCTGTGTTTCCTCTCCAGTTCATCAAGTTTCTTCCGGTCTTCCTCCACACGCACATTGAAAGCTGCGAGCGCCTCTTCTAATTTTAGTATCCGGTTTGGCAATTCTTTTTTTTTGATATTTACTCTGCTCTGTTGTGTCTCAACTTTTTGAAGCTCTATCAAAAATGATAATTGTTCTCTCAATAAGCAGCCCCTTTCAGTTTCATCAACCCTTTCTTCCCCGATTGTTACAGATGGGCCCACCTGGGTTCGAACCAGGGACCTACCGGTTATGAGCCGGTGGCTCTACCAATTGAGCTATGGGCCCTCTTCTTATTTTATTATCTTTTTTTTTGTTTACTGTCAATTTCTAATTTTATAGTATAGAAATTTCCTTTTTAAATAACTTTAGGCACTTTAAACTTTAGCTCACTTTAGGCACTTAACTTGCTCTCTAGGGTTTCGATATCCTTCTCCGGGAGTGATTCCTAATTCTTTCCTCCTTTCCCAAGATATTAGCATCGAGCTGCCTTATCCGTTCCCTGGTGTCTGATAAAGCTACTATTTTCTCGGAAGGAAGATCGAGCCGCTCACTGATACCAAAACGCATTCTTAGCACCTTTTCCTCCCTTGGTGTCAGGGTGGTTAGTATTTTTCTTGTCTGTTCAACAAGGTCCATTCTTATCGTTACGTCTGAAGGAGACATAATCCTCTTGTCCTCTATGAAATCACCAAGATGACTGTCTTCCTCTTCGCCGATGGGTGTTTCCAGAGATATAGGTTCCTTGGCAATCTTCAAGACTTTTCTGACCTTCTCCAGAGGATACTCCATTTTGTTGGCAATTTCCTCAGGAGTAGGTTCTCTCCCCAATTCCTGAACCAGATAGCGGGAAGTTCTGATCAGCTTGTTAATCGTCTCGATCATATGTACGGGAATTCTTATCGTTCTTGCCTGATCGGCTATGGCTCGTGTGATCGCCTGCCTGATCCACCAGGTGGCATAAGTGGAAAATTTGTATCCCCGCTGATATTCGAATTTATCAACAGCCTTCATCAGCCCGATATTTCCTTCCTGAATCAGATCCAGAAACTGCAATCCTCTATTGGTATATTTTTTTGCAATACTGACAACCAAACGAAGGTTTGCTTCCGCCAGCTTCCTTTTTTCCGCCTCCGCTTCCTTCTCCCCTTTTTCTATAGAGATAACTACTTGCTTCAGAAAAGTAACAGAAAGTTCTGTTTCCTCCACAATCTTTTTAATCTTTCTCTTAGCTTCCCTGACTATGGTCTCATATTCCTTTAACCTGTCAATGGCGATTCCGGTCTGTCTGGCCACCCGTTGCTCTTCCTCCGGCGAGGTTTTCATACGAACCCAGAAATTTTCCATCTGGGTAAGGGGCATACCTGTTTCCTCTTTGCAAGAGTGAATGTCATTTTCTGCCTTCTCTATATCAATTACATAATTCTTGAGTCTTAAAACCATTCTTTCTATCTGTCTTTTACTGAACCTTACTTTCCTACACAGATGTACGATGGCCTTTCTGTTCTTCTCCAGTTCTAATTTAATGGCGTTTCTCTGTTTCTCATGAATCTTTCCGGCGCCTTTTACTTTTAACTTACGCTTAAGAATGGTATTTTTGTTGTCCAGGGCCGTTATTTTATCAATGAGCTTTAAGACCCTCTCTTTATGTGCATCTTCTTCTACAAAACCATCCTCATCTTCAAGATTATCCACGACATTCTTTATGCGAAGTTCCCCACTCTTCAATTTCGCACCGGTATCCACTACATTCTTGACGGAAATCGCCGTACTGAAGACAGCGGCCACAACCTTCCTGGCCCCCTCTTCGATCTTTTTCGCAATTTTGACCTCCTCCTCCCGGGAGAGCAGAGACACAAGCCCCATTTCATGAAGGTACATCTTTACCGGGTCCCCCATTTTAATAATGGTGGACATAAGATCATAGGCGCCTGCCTCCTTGGTTTCGTGAATTTCTGCCTCTTCTTCCTCCGTTGCTTTTTTTACGACGAGTTTTTCACCCTTCTCCGTATCTATAATGTCAATGTTTTTCTCACCGAAGAGCATGATAATGTCATCGATCTGGTTAGAAGAAACATCGGATGGCAGTAAATCATTGACATCATCATAGGTTAGAAATCCCTTTTCCTCACCCAGGGAGATTAATTTTTTAAATTCTTCGTGCCCTATTTTTTTCCCCATATCGGTTTCTCCCCCATGGACGTTATTCTCTTAATAATCTTTCCTTTTCCCTTTCCCTCAGTAGGTAGATACACTGATCCCAGTCATTTGCCTCCTCGGCCTTTACAAGCTTCGTTCTTAAAGTCCTGTCTTTTTCCTTATACCACTTTCGTTTGATCTGTTTTATCGTATCGGCAATTAACTGGTCGATTACCTTTTCATTGTAAGGGCTTTCATCGATCACTAATTTCAAAAGCCTCTCCCTGAGGGATTCATTATCAAGACGATTTATAATCAGGAAGGTATCCAGACCATCTGTATCCCTATTCCCACCGCCCCTGTCATGGGATTCATGCAATACTTTACCCAATGCCCTCAGTTCCTCGCTCATGAAGTAATCAAGGATGCCCGTTTCCAGGATGGCGGGGATCTTATCATGGTATTCCAGCATGATATGGATAAGACTTAACTCCACCTTGTCTGCCTTTGTGTCTGTGTGCCCTGGCGCCTCTGTGCCCTGGTAATTAGAGGGAGTTAAGGCGTGACGGACTTCCGTCTTTAGAAGCTCCTGATCAATACCGAGTTTTTCCGCTACTCTTTTTATAAATAGATTCCTCTTAATGGCATCATCAATATTGGCGATAAACGATACGGCTCGATGTACGGCATCGCTGGTCTCCTCGATGGCGCCACCCTTCTTGCCTATGATGTTTTCGATATAATAATCAACCATCGTCGGGGCGTGGGCAATGATCTCTTCTAAGCTTTTCCTCCCGTATGTCCTTACGTATCTGTCGGGGTCGTAATTATCGGGAAGAACAACGACCTTAGCCTGTACGTTACCGGCAAGGAATAGTTCGAGGCTCCGTGCCATACCCTTTTTCCCCCCTTCATCGGGATCAAATATCACAACCACATCTCCTGTATAACGCCTTATCAGTTTAACCTGATCCTTCGTCAGCGCCGTTCCGAGGGTGGCAATGACATTGGTAACCCCAGCATTAAAGAGGGTGACCATATCGAAATACCCTTCCACGAGGATGGCATAACCCTTCTCCCGTATGGCTTCCCTGGTTTTGGCAAGGCCATAGAGATTCCTTCCCTTTACGTACACCGGAGATTCAGGTGAGTTGAGGTATTTTGGTTCTCCGTCCCCTAAAATCCTTCCACCGAAAGCGATAACATGACCACTCACGTCCTCTATCGGAAAGATCAGTCTTCCCCGAAACCGGTCATAAAAGTCTCCTTTGTCCGTTTTGGCAATCAGGCCGGCCTGTTCGGCAAGTTTTAAAGGAACCCCCTGGCTCTCAAAAAAACCTCTGAGGTGTCTCCACCCATCCAGGGCAAATCCAAGGCGAAAGTTATCACTGAGGGCCGTATCCTGTATGCCTCTATTACTTAGATACTCTCGTGCCCCTTTCCCTGCCGGTGAAAGGAGATTTTTAGAAAAGTATCCTGCCGCCATCTGGTTAATCCGGTTGAGCTGTTCACTGATGCTGGCACGTTCCTTTTCCTCACGGCTCATGACCGTCTCCGGGATGACGACACCGGTCTTTCTGGCCAAGTGCCTTACCGCCTCGGGATAGGAGATGTTGTTTATCTTCATTAAAAAGGTAATAGCGTTACCCCCCTGGCCGCAGCCAAAACAGTAAAATATCTGTTTGTCGTCGCTAACGGTAAAGGAGGGGGTTTTTTCCTTATGAAAGGGACAGAGGCCAAGAAAGTTTCTCCCTGTCTTCTTAAGGGTGATATACTCTGAAATCAGATGGACAATATCTGTCCGCCCTTTTACCTCTTCGATCTTATCTGCTGGAATGTGTCCCTTCAACCTACTTTTCCTCAACCTGACGTCAGTATCGAAATCAGACCAGCTTATCCTTGAGGGTAAGCCTTCTCCCACCTAAAACATGCATGTGGAGGTGGTAGATAACCTGCCCCCCTTCTTCGTTACAGTTTATCACTACTTTGAAGCCCCTCTGATCAATGCCCTTGATCCTTGCCACCTCCTGCACGGCAGTAACCATGGCACTTAAGTAATCCATCTCTTCAGTCCCCACATCCAGGAGGGTCGGAATATGCCGTTTGGGAATGACAAGGGTGTGAACAGGGGTTACAGGGTGGATATCATCAAAGGCAATTGTTTTTTCATCTTCATAGACTTTCATGCAAGGCATGAGGCCATTGGCTATTTTACAAAATATGCATTCCTCCATCTGTTCATACCTCCATTGTAACTACTCAGGTATATAGACTGAAGACTGAAGGCAGAAGGGCAATAATCATCATTCATGACACAACAACCTGTCAAGGTATCTAAACGATTTTGGCTTTGTGTGGTCGCATAAGTTTTTCCCTTCAGTCTATCCACCTTCAGCCTTTGTACCTGAATGGTTACTAATATTTTTTCTCTGCGACCTCTGCGTCTTGAGCGAAGCGGGCGGTAAATCTGACCTCTGACCTCTGACCTCTGACCTCTGTCCTCTGTCCTCTGTCCTCTGTCCTCTGT
>MNZP01000056.1 GCA_001873675.1 Syntrophaceae bacterium CG2_30_49_12
GGGCGGGTTTGAAACCCGCCCCTACACAGATTATCTCCTTCTCGCATCAATCATTTCCAGTAACGCCTCTATCCTCGTTCTTAACTGATCTTCAGAAACCATAGACGAATCAATCATGTCTCCTTCGATGACAATTCCCGGAATACCGTATTTCCTCTCTATCTTGTCTATGATATCCAGTTGCCCCAAATTCCACATGCGGCAAGTTTTGGATGAGAAAAATAGCATCCCGTCAATGGAATACTCCTCTAAAAGCTTCTCAATATGCTCTTTCCCTCCCCATGGTCCATCATGATATGCCAGCCTGTTGGGACTGGTATAGAGCACCCTGATCCACTCGTGGATGATATCATCGGCTTCGGGGTTTATATCCTCAGGGTAAGGGAAAAATTCCCAAGGGTATCTCCCGGAGATCGGGATCGCTCCATGAGGGACCATCAAACGTAGAAATTTCCCCAGAAATGCCCAGGGAAGCCAGCCATCCCAGTACAGACGGTATTTCTCCCCATCAGGATGAACGGCGGGGATATTCTTGGCCGCTCTTTCTTCCAATTGTTCTAAAAGATTAACGTAGTAGGCGTGACTCTCCGGTTTTCCCATGGCATAAAATATGGGGGCGATGCTGACACCATAATCCCACAATGTCCAGAGTGCGGGTTTTCTCTTGAGGAATTCCCAACACTTATTGCGAATTATACAGGTCTCCTTCCAGTCTCTAAAGATACGCCTCAAGTTATCTTCGTTAAACTTACTGCCACTTGTTTTTTCTATAGCCGGTATGAGGGTCTCCTTTACCTGGTCTGTTACGTACTTCTCTATCCTGGGCAAATCCTCTGTCTTACGGGCCACAGGAAGTTCTATGATTACAGCCTTTACGCCAAACCTCCGGTAGATTGCCTCCATATAATGAGACATCTCGGTACAGAACCGCCCTGAAATCAACAAATCAGGAAGAGGGAGAATTACCCTTGGATCTGTCACCGGCCAGTCATTTGCAATCATCGCCATCATTCCGGTATGAAGGCGATGATAAGAACAGGTATCCCTAAGCTCTCCGTATTTCTCAGCAGCTTCAAGCACCTCGTCTGCCATCTTTCTTCCCCCGCAATAAGCGGCATAGCCGGCCATAAAATGGGATGCCATATTGGGAGTGGCATATGAATATACAAACAGTGGCCCGGAAGACCACGCCACCTTCATTCCTTTTTCCTTGGCTTCTCTAAGTTCCCTCCAATGCTTGTCAACGAGGGGACCCACTCCTGAAGTGTCAAGCCTGTTTAGTTTATATTCCACGCTCATCTTTAAACACCTCCTATCATTTCTTTAAACGATTGCAACCTTGTCCTTATGCCTTCCAACGATATAATCTCATGTTCTACCTCTATGAGCACCTCGGGTATGCCGGCATCCGCCAACTTAACCTTGATATCAGGATAATAACAGAGATGGGGGGGACAATATTTAGTCAGCAGGGTAATAATACCCTCTGCTCCTACCTTTTTCACCTTTTCTACCAATTCATCCCCCCAATGCAACTCTACCTCTCCCTTTGCCGGATCTACAGGCGTCTTAATAAAGTAGCGTTCCACCATTGCCCCTATTGGATCATCTGTCAGTTGGGCATCGTTTGCAAAGTATCTATACCCAACATATATGTCATCATCCACAACGAGCATTCCGAGGGCTTCTATCATGTCCATGAGTTCGAGCTGGGGATGGATGCACAGACAGCCGGAGAGGAAGACTTTTTTCCCCTTTGCCTGTACATAGTCCTTCTTCTCCAGTTCGGAGATCAGTTTCTCAAGCAATTTACTGTGTTCCTCTTTTGGCATCAACATGCTCGCCCATACTATCCTGAGGATATCCCTTCCCTTCAAAATTCCGGGCTTTTCCCTTCTTATCTCGTAAAGCCTTCTCAGTAACGAACGATTCCGGTTATAGATACGGATGCTCTCCCTCAGTTTCTCATCTGTAATCTTTTCCCCGGTAAACTTTTCCAGGCCGGCCCTGAGTTTTTCAAATTCGTCCCTTGTGAATCCCTTTGATGCCTTATCCCCGTGGTATATGGGGGGAAGGTAGAGATATTCTTCAAAAGGCGGGCAGGCATTATTTTCGATAATGTACGGTACTTCCTGAGATTGCAGGCATTCCCTCAAGAAGACCATGCCGTCCATGAATTTCAACTTTCCCTTGACGGCATCATCAACCACGCTTTTATTCATCGGGCAGTTATAGGAAGGCACATGGGCATATCCCCACGTAATGGCCTCGTTACTCCTCCACATCACCACGGGTAGCATCCCAGAGGCATGGATTATCTCCTCCGGTAACCACATGGGGAAAACCCCGACGACCTTTTTTTTACTGGCATCCTTCCATTCCGAGATGGCTCGATAAGGATCCGATGTGTACCTAAAAAACTCCTTCATCATCTCTTCCATAAAACTTTTACCTCCTCACGTTATCTATCTTTTCTTGATGGATACTCCATAGAACAAATACGCCGACACCTTAAGAAAGGCAATAGTAAATACATAATAGCTTGTCAACCTGAAAAAATACAATCCTTTTCATCTTAATTTTTTCTTGTTACCGGCATCGGGGAAGAAAAGAGGAGAGCCGAACCTGTCCACCCCAAAGCCTTTGATGATGTTCTGGGCCTCCCCGGAAACCATGAAATCAGCCAACGCCCTTGCCCCGGCAGCGTTTATTCCGGGCCATTTCTTTGGGTTAACCTCAATGACATGATAGATATTTAAGAGGATAGTATCCCCTTCCATTAAGATGGAGAGATAGAGATTTTTCTTCAGGGCCAGGTACGTTCCCCGATCGGTGAGAGTATAGCCTTTTTTCTCTGAGGCGACATTGAGGGTCATCCCCATTCCCAGGCCCGTCTGCTGATACCATCTTTTTTCTTCAGGATTGATTCCACAAGCCTTCCAAATGGCCTTTTCCCTGGTATGAGTTCCTGAGTTATCACTCCGGGAGAGAAACATGGCCCCCCTGGAAGCGATCCTTTTGAAAGATTCCGCAGCGGATGTTGTGCCCTTGATCTTAGCCGGATCCTCTGGAGGCCCTACCACGATAAAGTCGTTGTGCATAATGATTCTTCGATTTATCCCATACCCTTCAGCCACAAACTTTTTCTCCGCCTCGGGCGAGTGCACCAGCAACAGATCAGCCTCTCCCTTTTGTCCCATGATCATAGCCTGGCCGGAACCCACAGCGATCGTCTTGACAAAGTAACCCGTCTTTTTTTCGAAGATTGGAAGGAGGATATCGAGAAGTCCAGAATCCTGCGTGCTGGTGGTCGTGGCCAGGATGATATTCTTCTGCCCGGCGGGTGATAATCCGGGAAATGTCCCCAGGAGAACAATTACCCAGAGGAAAAGAGATACAAATATCGTTCTTTTCATTTATTTATTTTTCCTTTCAAAGCGAGTCCAGCTTTTGTTGTCCCAGGTGGGGTCTACGGCAGGCACTTTTGTGTCGTCAAGGGGTTCAAGGCCGCACTTACGGGCAAAATAGCGGTGGAAGGCTACACATCCTGTCAGTTCGGGGTGAAAAACCGTAACCAGCACGTCAGGGCTTTCCGCAGCGGCAATATAGTCATCTATCCGGAGGATAATTTCTACGCCCTTGCCTGACTTTGTGATTTTGGGGGCACGGATAAAGGTCAGGGGAACAGGCTGTGATGAGACTTGCAGTATAACGGCCTCACTGGTAAAACTTTCCAATTGACTTCCAAAACTGTTTCTCTCAATCTCTATGTCAATCAGGCTAAGGTACGGCGATTCACCGACAACAGACCTGGCAAGCAGGATCGCTCCGGCACATGTACCCCAGATTTTCATCCCTCGCCGGAATTCCCGGATAATGGTTTCGGCAATCCCGTAAAGATAAAGTAAGCGGGAAAGACATGTACTTTCACCGCCGGGGATAATAAGACCTGCAAGGTTCGTAAAATCCGGTGGTTCCTTGACTCGTGTACCGTTGATACCAAGACGCTGCAGGTGATCGAGGTGTTCGAGAACCCCTCCCTGGAGGTCAAGAACGCCGATCGTAGGCGGGGAAACGTGTTTCGGGAGCAGAAAGCCCCCCGGTTCGTTATTGTCACGCACCATGTTCAGGACTACCATCCCCTTACCGCGAGAAGCTGTCCTTCCGGGATATCAGATATTTCAAGTCCGGGCATGGCCTTGCCGAGACTCATGGAGGCTTCAAGAATCTTTACCGGGTCGTTATAATAAGCCGTTGCCTTCACGATTGCCCGGGCGCGCCCAGCAGGGTTTTCCGATTTGAATATTCCGGAACCGACAAAGATACCGTCACAGCCGAGTTGCATCATCAGCGCTGCATCGGCAGGGGTTGCGATACCACCGGCGGCGAAATTCACTACCGGCAGGCGGCCAAGTTCCCGTACCTGGAGGGCAAGTTCATAGGGTATCCCGTTGGTCCTGGCAAAACCGGTAACTTCTTCCCGCGGCATGTTGACAAGCTGTCGTATTTCCCGATTCACTGTGCGTATATGCCGCACTGCCTCGACGACGTTTCCTGTTCCCGCTTCACCTTTGGTACGAATCATGGCGGCGCCCTCGGCGATGCGACGCAGGGCTTCTCCGAGATTGCGGGCGCCACAGACGAAGGGGATAAAAAACTTTGTCTTGTCAATGTGGCATTCTTCGTCGGCAGGGGTTAATACCTCGCTTTCGTCAATATAGTCAACTTTCAGCGCCTCTAAGATCTGGGCCTCCACAAAATGACCGATTCTTGCCTTGGCCATGAGCGGTATCGAGACGGCTTTTTTAATCTCGGCAATCATGGCCGGATCGGACATCCGGGCGACGCCGCCCTCCTTGCGGATGTCTGCCGGAACCCGTTCAAGGGCCATAACCGCAACTGCCCCGGCGTCTTCGGCGATCTTTGCCTGTTCCACATTGGTCACGTCCATAATGACACCGCCTTTTAACATCTGTGCCAACTGGACATTAAGTTCATACCTTTTTTGATCCACTTTATCTTACCTCCCTGATCATTGTTTTACAAGATATCATTGATTGTTTTTATGATAACGATAAATACGTCCCCGTCAAGCATAATATTTTGACAGCATAATATTTTGTAGGCTTTACTTGAGGGCGTAATTGTGATAAAATATCAAAAATTTAAATACTTGCAAGTTAGAAAAGAGGATGAAGCAAAAAACCACAAGAAGAAGATTTTACAGAACCCATAGAACCGACAATCCGGCAAGAATGCGGCCGGAGGCGGAGGCAGTACTTACAAAGATCTTTGCAAGAATCGGTAAGCCCCCCTCGAGGGTATTCGTGCCGGATGAGTTTCAGCTACAGGCCCTAAGAGCAATAAAAAGGACAGATTGTCTTGTTATAGCCCCGACCGGGTCTGGAAAAACGTGGATTGCCGAACAGGCGATCCTGTCCGTTTTTGGTAAAGGGGGGCGCTGCTGGTATGCATCTCCCCTGAAAGCCCTGACCAATGCCAAGTGGGTGGAATTTGGCTCTCACTTTGAGAGCGACAATGTGGGGATACTGACAGGGGATACCAAAGAGAACGCTGATGCCCCGATCATTGTCGGTACGACGGAAATCCTGAGGAATCAGCTCTACGACGCTATGTACCGGGGTGATGATCTGAATTGCGATCTTGTCATTTTAGACGAGGCCCATTTCCTGGGAGACAGAGACAGAGGTGTGGTCTGGGAAGAGATCATGATCTACCTGCCGGCAAGGATAAATCTCCTCCTCCTCTCCGCCACGGTCGGAAATGGCCATGAGATCGCCAGTTGGCTTTCCTCTATACGGGGCAAGGAATGTGTGGTCGTAACAGAGAAGAAGAGACCTGTTCCTCTATATCCATTGTTTCTCCACCCTTCCGGCAGGATCATGCCCTACCTGGAAAAGAGAAAACTTTACAGGGGAGTAAGCGAGTTTCTCGATAGGAGACGCAAAGACTATTTCCAGGGGAAAAACGCCCATCTTTTTGGGGAAATCATCAACGTACTTGGTAAGTTTCAACTTCTACCAGCTATTTTTTTCCTTAAATCACGGGCGGAGTGCGACGCGGCACTGAAAAACTGCCCTTCCGTGCCAGTCGCCGCCGGGGACATCCTTTTCCACCAGGAGTTGGAGGAATTCCTTAACCGCTTTCCCTACTTGAAAAATCATAAACAATTGCATCATCTAAGGACGTCACGGGTAGCCGCCCATCACGCCGGACAACTCCCCTCCTGGAAATTCCTGGTAGAAACGATGATGAAAAATGGTCGCCTTCATGCCATTTTCGCCACAAGCACCGTTGCGGCAGGCGTCAATTTTCCCGCCAGAACCATTGTTTTATTCAACTCGGATGCCTTCAACGGCCATGAATTCAGTCCCTTAAAAGGCACAGAATTTCACCAGATGACGGGACGGGCGGGCAGACGCGGACAGGACGAGATCGGATTCATGCTGGCCCTTCCCGGAAGGTTCATGGACATCACCCACGTCAAACGTCTCCTGTTCAGGGAACCAGAAGACATCATGAGCCAGATACGTAATGACTTTTCCATGGTCTTGAATCTTCTTTTATCTCAATCGCCGGAGGACATCAGGAATGTTTTTGAGAAGTCCTTAGCCGCTTATCAGCTTACCAACCGTCATACTAATAGGCGGGCACGGGAAGAAGGATTGAACCTTTGGGACGATTTCATCAGGCATTTGAACTTCTTAAAAGCGGAAGGGTTTGTGGACGAAAACAACCGCCTTACGGAAAACGGTATCTGGGCATCGAAATTGAGGCTGGACCAGCCCCTTCTCGTTGCTGAGAGCTTGCGGCAACACGCCTTTCCGGATAGTGACGGGAAACTGCTGGCGGCAGTAATCGCGCCATTTGTCTATGACGGAAACCATGATATCAAGATATACGAAAAAAAGTCTTACCGAAAACTGACCCGTGCCTATAATAAAGTTGTCAGTACACTGGGGCCCCTCTCGGAGCGTATGAAAACTGCGGGATTTCCCGTAAGACCCCTGTTTTTCTGGACATCTGCTTTAATATATGACTGGGCAAGAGGCGGCAAGTGGGAAGAAATCGTGCAGAAGATAGGCATAGCCGAAGGGGATCTGGCGATGTTGATCCTGAGAACTGCTGATAATCTGCGACAGATCACGTCATTGAAAGAGACGCACCCTGAGATGGCGGCGCTCGCTGTCAGGGCGAGAGAGGTAATTTTGAGAGAACCCGTGGTTTTTGAGTAGTTCGGGGTGAGAATTATTTATTTTGTTGCTTGACATTTCCATAGACAACAACATATAAGCATTACCCTTCAAGATGATGATGCCAGGTCAAGGTATAATACCATTTCGCTTTCTTTGGCTAACTTTGTTGGCTTCGTCGTCGGCGTCCTCGACGTATTAGTAATACGCCTGCGGCGACTCCTCCTTGCCGCCGCGTTATCCTTTGAAAGCGAAATGGTATAAATCATCGCCTCTTGTAGAATATTTTGCCGAAACAACATAGGTCCCCATCGTCTAGAGGCCCAGGACACCGGCTTTTCACGCCGGTAACCGGGGTTCGAATCCCCGTGGGGACGCTATAATAATTCGGAGGTTCCTTTGCTACTCACCAAGAAACTCAGGGTTGCCGTTCTCTTTTTATTTTTAATTACCATTATAGGCGCACTCGGTTATCATTTTATAGAAGGGTGGGGTCTGATTGAATCTTTTTATACAACTATCGTTACACTTTCCACGGTTGGATATGGTGATTTCTACCCCAGTACATGGGAAGGGAGGTTCTTCACCGTTATCCTGATTGTCTTCGGGGTCGGAACGATGCTGTATACCATCGGTCTCGTTGGGGAAACCATGTTTGAGGGCCGCTTGAGAATACTCTTGGGGAGGGGTAAATTGGAAAAGATAATAGAAAAAATGGATAATCATTATATTATCTGTGGTTGTGGCAGGATCGGGTATCATATATGCAGGGAATTAGCCGAGGCAAAGGTTGCTTTCGTCGTGATAGATAGTAATCCGGGAGTAATTCAAAAGGTCGAAGATGAGGGATTCGTTTACTACAGGGGTGATGCGACACAGGACAAAACACTCCTCGGAGCCGGCATAAAAAAAGCCAAAGGAATAGTCTCTGTTCTTCCTACCGATGCGGAAAATCTATATGTGATCTTAACGGCCAAGGAGCTGAATCCTAATATCTATATCCTTTCGCGCTCGGAGGAAGAGGAATCGGTGCACCGGTTGCTGCGGGCGGGGGCCGATCGGGTGGTCTCTCCCTATATCCTGGGCGGTACGAGGATGGCTATGGCTATCCTGAGACCCGCCATGTTGGATTTCGTCGAGATCACAACGATGAGGCAGAGCCTTGAACTTAGAATGGAAGAACTCACCATTTGTGACAGATCACCCCTTATCGGCAAGTCTGTAGAAGAAGCAAAGATCAGACAGGACTATGGATTGATCATTGTAGCGGTCAAAAAAGACACGGGCAAGATGATCTTTAACCCCCTGGCAACTTATAACATCGAAAAAGGCGACCGGCTCATCGCCCTGGGCGAGGAGGAGAACGTAAGCCGCTTTTCCCAGGTATGTCTCGCATAAATGAAGAGACAAAAGCTGAAGGGTTCACGGCTTTATGGGGAAAAAGGTGTAGTTTATCCAGACAAGTATCCCCAGCAGAATAACCCCCAGCGCCAGGCTGTAACCTATGAGCTTCTTCTCCGCAGGGAGGAGGGGTTCATACTCCATCTTTTTTATTTCATCTGCGATCTTCGTTTCTTCTGTCATAAATATCCCCCTCTTGTATCGTATTCCACCTTCTTTTAATTAACCCGTTATCACGGGTGGCTTCACCCCATGGAAGAATAACCACGAGATAAGCAGCCCTATCCAGATAATGAACCCGAATAGACAGAGGATATAAACTGCTGCCAATCTTCCTATACCCTCTTCCCAGAGTCTTCTGAAATTAGACATAACACCGATGGTAAAAAAGGTCATCGTGAAGAATATCCCTCTAAAGACATTGCCTTCAGCCATTGCCGCCTTTATCTTACCTATTAAGTCAGGATAGGTGACGCCCAGATACAGGATCAGGAGAAAGGTTGCCACATAGCCGATGACAAACTTCGGGAACCTCTCCCATATCTGACCCGGCCTGACCCTCTCACCCGGTTTGCACTCAATAACGGAGCACCAGATTATGGCCAGAATGAACGCCCACACACCGATAAAGATGTCAATGAAGACCTTTACCGTGGTGGCAGTTCCCATGACCCAGCCTTCCGCATAGTTTATCCCGTCTGCAGCCAGCGCCTTTGCCCTGATAAGCGAATCGGCAACGGCTCCACTTGCCACTGCCGCCCCATCAGTCTTAACGGCCAACCCCATCCATGCGCCGGCAACCATTGGCTCTTTATAGAGGAAATTCTGGGCCATGAAGGGGAGTATCAGAAGTTCCACAACGGCGAAGATGACAACCAGGGAGGATACCATTATGGGCACCACCGGTCTTGCCCTTATGGCCGCCCCTGTCGCTATTGCCGCCGAAACGCCACATATTGATATGCCTGATGCAAGGGGCGCCGCCCATTCCCTGCTGAACCTGAAATACTTTCTCGCGATAAAGTAAACCAGCGCC
>MNZP01000176.1 GCA_001873675.1 Syntrophaceae bacterium CG2_30_49_12
AGGGCTCCATGAACTGTCTTGCGCAACACTCAATCTTTTCTTCCTACTTTTTTTATGCGATGCCCAAATCGAAAGGGACTTCTGCGCCATTTTTCCGCAAAACATAGCTCCTTACCCGATAAACCCAAACTCCTATCGCCAAAAATTGCCTCTACGCGTGCCAGTTTCCCCTTCTTTTCTCTATCGAAAAATAATTCCGTAACGAAAAACCCATTCATAAGCGATTTTTCTTCCTTTCATCTACTTCACCGAGAATTGCTGCTATTTGGTGGCAAATATGGAAAATACAGTATAGATCATGATATTACTATTCAATCTATAGAAGGGAAAGTGAATATTAATCCAGAAGCTCTATTTGGTACAGAAAAAAGCTGGGTTCAAATTGCATTTTCTGGATGTCATGAGTTGGTCCAATTGATATCAGATCTTTGTACAAATTGTGAAAATCAGTTGAGGAGAGAAAAAGGTATTCCTGAAATAGGTTGCCAATGGAAATCTGAAACAGAAATCTATGCCTTTGTAAAGGAACTATTTGCCAATCACGAAGTTTACCGTCACCATTCATTTTCATGGTTAGCCCCTATGCACCTGGATGTATATGTGCCTGAATTGAATTTGGCAATCGAATATCAAGGCCAACAACATTATATGCCTATTGATATTTTCGGAGGTCAAGAGGGCTTTGAGAAAACAAAGGTTCGCGATACTATTAAAAAGAAGCTATGTCAGAAAAATAGAGTTTATCTTTTATACGTACGATATGATGATGAAGAACCTGAAAAGACAATTGTTGATTTTATCGGAAAGAAGATGAGGTTATCGGTTGAATAGTGTGTCTTAAAATTGAGTTCTTAAAAACTGGAAAACATAACAAGGCAAATTCAGCCGACGCAAAAAAACGCGCGGCTGATTTGCGTCGTTGGGCTTATGGAAGGAGTCGCCCGGAGAGCCCCTTCGCTGAATGGAGAAACAAGTGACCTCGCAAATGCGCTATTTTGGAATTTGCAGTCCGGGGGCGGCCAGGGTTTTTCTGCTCGTTATTTGTGGAGGGAGGTTTAGATGAGAACTTGCCCAATCTGCAATGCCCCGCAGACAGATGACGAGTGCCATTGCGGATTCAGTTTCGTTGAAACGCGCATTGTTAATAGAGATCTTATTCGTTCTCATATGGCAAAACTGAAGCATGATAGTTGGCAGCAACTGATCAAGACCAAACACCGCATCAATGAAACACAGAAACTGGGGGTGTCAAAAATCGCTGAACTTCTTGGTGAGACTAAAGGACTCACATCCAATCATCTCAAGCTTGCTCAGGCGCTTATAGCCTACCCAGAACTAGAGTCTTGCCCTAACATCAGTCGAGCCAATGAAAGGCTGAACCAGCTTAGCAACTCGGCCATCCCTGGCGACGTCCGATTTGCATATGAGGCCGACCTCCAAGATATTTTGTTTTCTTCATGGTCCACTATTCCAGAATTTGCACATTTCAATCTTGTACAGAAATGATAGTTGGAGTAAGGGCAAGTTCACATGCATTGTCGGTGAGATCGATCTGCTTGCCCAACATGAAACGAACGCCGAATGGCTCATTGTTGAATTGAAGAAGGACAAGCCGAGCGACGCGGCTATTGGACAAACACTGAGGTACATGGGATGGGTTAGAATGAACATGGCCCGTCACCAAGGCTCGGTACGTGGTGCAATAATTGCCTCAGCAATTGACGATGCCTTGTATTTTGCGCTCCAGTGTGTGCCCACTCTTGAAGCCTTTACATATTCTATCTCTGGAGGGAGAATAGATTTGTGCAGATTCGATTCGACAAAAAGATTTATGGATGGCTTGTCCACAGAGCAGATACGCGAACTATTGGAAGACCCTCGAATACGTGGGTCCCAATGAGGAGTAAAGGACAACAGCGTTAGCTATCGACAGCGGACAAGGAGAGTAATGAAAAACCTCGCCCAACGAGGCAATCCAGCGGACGTCTTACAGCCGCCGCTGATTTCGCCGTTATATGGTAAAGAGTAAGATAAATTTGTCATAGCCAGCCTTCAAAGGGGTTACATGAAACTCACATTTGAATGGGATAAGGTCAAAGCAAACGCCAACTTCAAGAAGCATAAAGTGAGCTTCGAAGAAGGCAAATCGATTTTCAATGACCCCTTTCTATTCACATTTCAGGATAAAGAGCATTCTATAGACGAGGAGCGTTATATCCACATTGGCATTTCTGCAAATGGGCGTGTTTTGGTTTTGACTCACACTGAACGCCATGATAGAATACGTATTATCAGTTGCAGGAAGGCGACAGTGCGCGAAAGGAGATTTTATGAAGAAGGCAGTTTCTAAAAACATCTCGAAGAAAGAAGAGATGAAATCGGAATACGATTTTGCCAATATGACAGGAGCGATAAGGGGAAAGTACTACAAAGCATATCGTGCGGGTCATAAAGTGGAAATTCATCAAGCGGACGGCACTATTTCAGTACAATACTTTAAGCTTGAGGAAGGAGCGGTTATGTTAGAGCCGGACGTTAAAAAATATTTCCCCAATTCGGAGTCAGTCAACCAAGCGCTCCGGTCATTGATTGCGATTATTCCGTCGAAGCGGCACATAGCTACTCACACCAAATGATAATTCTACCGTATAACAAATCACTCCAGCGGATGGCGTATTACGCCACCGCTGAGTTCGGTCGTTCGACCCCAATAACCATGCGCAACTGAGGAACGAAAAACAACATAGAATTCCGGCAGTTGATACGAGATCGGGCTTCGCTGCGGATGCTTTTTTTGCCGCATGCGGTGCGCCAGATGTCACACCCGGATCGGATGATTTCCACCGGGGACGTGCGGAAAGTGGTTGAGGAAGGCGAAGTCATAGAGGACTATCCTGATGATACCAGAGGCCATAGCTGTCTTATCCTGGGCAGAGGAAGAGATGGACGGCCGATACATATCGTATGTGCACCGAAGGACGAATACTTGGCGATAATAACGGCGTATATTCCGGATGAAGCTCAATGGTCCAAAGATTTCAGAACGAGGATTAAGCCATGAAATGCATGTATTGTCAGGGCGAAATGGCGCGTGGAACTGCACCATTTCATATCGATCGTAAAGATGTTCACGTCAGCCTCGACAGCGTTCCCGCCTGGGTCTGCACGCAATGCGGAGAAGTCTATTTTGAGGAAGCTGAGGTGAACGCAGTCCAGAACATCATTAGGGCTGTAGACGAGCAAACAGGCAAGCTGGCGCGCACGGCGTGAAATTTGCGCCTTGACAGCCAATGTCAAACAGGGGAATGGGGGTCAAATCTTTACTCTTGACATTTGATCCAGTTTATTCTGTGGAATTCGGGGGAATTCGGGGACACAATACTTAATTCTTCAAGATAGTTTGTGGTCTCATATTTGTAAGTGCAATAATATTAGCAAGTTCGCCTAACCAGTCACTCCACCTGACCGCCAACAGCGTGGCGGTTTTTGAAATGCTTTGCCCCGCATCCAAGTAGGTAGTTTTTCAAGGTTCAGTACCCCGCAATGTTGGCGGCAGGTGAGCTTGTCGTTAGCCCATAGTCCGAATCGACCACCACTATGTTGCGAAAGGAGACCCAGGAATGCCGGAGAGGAAGAAATCGGCGTTTGATGAGCGGATCACCAGTGAACGAGCTATCCTCCGCCGTTACATTAACGAGGGCCGTGATCTCCCAACTGATGTGTTTCCTATCGGTCAGCCGATTATTAAGAACCCAGTATCGGCAGAAAAAGTTGGTGTTTATAGGGATTTTGGCCAGAGAAAAAGCGTAACGGCAGACATGGATGTCATCGGTGAGTTTGCTGGAAAGTCCAAACTTGTACCGAGTTTTCTTGAAGCAGGGCCACGCCAACTGCTATACCACGATCCACAGAGCGTTAGAGCCGCTATCGTGACCAGTGGGGGCCTCGCCCCTGGTTTGAACTGCGTCGTTCACAGCATCGTGACTCGCCACTGGAATACTTACTCAATAAATGAAGCAAAGAGGGGTGGTGTGTTCGGTATTTATGACGGTTTTATCGGTCTTTACGCCAGACCCCTAGACAAAGTCAGGCTTGACCCCGACATCACTGAATACTGGCTCGACAGGGGTGGTTCCATGCTCGGTGCCCGGCGACTTACTGGGAAGACACTCGAGGACTTAGCGACTACAATAACCGAAAACTTGACACTTAATGACATAAACATTCTGTATGTGATAGGCGGTGATGGATCTCTAACGGTAGCCCACGAGATTGCCAAGCATGCCAGGACGGTCAGTGTTGTCGGCATTCCAAAAACAATGGATAACGACGTGCTATGGGTGTGGCAATCGTTCGGTTTTAACACGGCGTCGGAGAAAGCAACAGAAGTGGTCAATACAATGCATTCAGAAGCAGAGTCCACGCGACGCGTTTGTATCATTGAGCTCTTCGGTGCTGAATCGGGGTTTATTGCTGCGAATGCTGCACTTGCGAGCGGGCATGTCGATCTCGTGATGGTACCGGAATCTTTCATGGCCTTGGCCGAGGAACAATACGAGAAACTGCTTTCGCTCTACGTTGAGTATTTGTCACGAGTCGTGCGGGACAAAGAGAGGGCGCACGCCGTTGTCGTCCTTGCGGAAGGAGTAGGTGAATTGCTCAAACAGAAGGGGATAAGCCTCGGTGGAACTCTGATCACAGGAAAAGAATTTGCTGGCCAATTTCGAAGTTACCTTCAGGATAAGCTGAAAGATAGGATTGGACAGGCGGTCGACGTCTTTGTTAACCAGCCCCGCCATAACATAAGGGCAATTCCCGCTAACGCGTATGATCAGACGTACTGCGAACGACTAGGAGCGCTTGCAGTTGATAACGCTCTCGCGGGATACACCGATTTCATGATATCACAATGGCTCACAGAGTATGTTCTTGTCCCCTTGGAATTGGTAATTGTGGGGCAGAAGAGTATCCCACCCGGTGGCATGTTCTGGAAGCAGGTTATCAGTAGTACGGGCCAGCCACATATTGAAAGTCCACCTGCAGGAGAGTCTATGCTGTCGACTTGAGCGGGCTAACCAGGGTGTCAAGCCGACCGCGAAGACGCGACGGCTTACACCCAGCGTTAGCTTTCAAATCAGGGAGGCATGAGGAAAAATGATGGACACATTTGGCATGACCGATTTTCACAAGAAAATAAAATACCCTTTCGCCCTATTGATTCTCTTGATGGTTGCGGGAGTTTACCTGTTCGTTAATGCAACGGGCGGCATCAAGTACGTATTTTCTCATTCGATGTATTTGCCAATCGTCCTGGCCGCCATTATTTTTGGTGTAAGAGGGGGGCTGCTGATTGGAATACTCGGCGGTCTGGTTTTAGGTCCATACATGCCGATAGACACCGTCACGGGTGAACCACAAGAGACTATTAACTGGTTGTACCGGATAGGTTTTTTCTCTCTTGTCGGCTTGACCGTAGGCTTTGCCAGTGACCGGGCGATTTTTTATCTGAAGAAAATCAAATGGCTCGCCAATCATGATGAACCTACAGGACTACCTAACAGCCGTATGATGGGAAAATTCATCCGGAGCCTGCCCGATCCGTTCGGAAGTAGCCGTGGATCGCATTTCTTGTTGGGTATTGCGCTGTCGAATGCGGTCGAAATTGAAATGAACTTTGGGGCAAACGCTGTTCATCACGTACTTTCCCAACTGGCCGGTTTAGCCCGAAGTGAATTGCCGTGCAACCCGCCCGTGTGCCGTATAAGTCCAAACTGCCTTGGGGTAATTCTGCGAAATACAAGCGAGGCCGATATGATGCGGCTGACGGCAAATTTGGTGAAGGCGCTCAAAAAACCGATCGCCTTCGGCGATCTGCACCTTCACTGCGATGCTTACCTCGGAGGCGTGGTATTGGAAGGAGTTATCGATGAACCGAGAGCGTACATCGAAAAAACACGCTTTGCTGTATCTGTAGCGGCTACAAAAAAACAATACGATACTATCTTCATCAGCCAGGAGAATGATGCCAAGGTCAGGGAAAATATTGAATTGCTGGGCGAACTGCCACACGCACTGGAGGCCAGGGAGATAGCCATGCATTACCAGCCAAAGGTGTTAGCGCAAACAGGATATATCTGCGGTGTCGAGGCGCTCATGCGTTGGAATCACCCTGTTCGTGGGAAGATACCCCCCAACCTGTTCATCCCGCGCGCCGAGGAAAGCACGCTTATTGATCAGGTTACGTTTTTTGCGATCGACCAGGCGCTCGGCCAACTGGCGAGATGGGAAAAAGATGGCATAACCGGCATGCGAATGGCAGTGAATATCTCAACGCGAAATATTATGCATCGTGATTTCGCCAACACCGTTCAGCAACTACTGGATAGCCACGGCGTAAATGGAGAACGCCTGGAGCTGGAAATTACCGAGACCTCGTTCATGGAATATGTCGAAAGCAGCTTAGAAAAGCTGGCTACTCTATCTAAATCCAGCATCATTCTAACGATAGATGATTTTGGTACGGGTTATTCATCACTGCAATACCTAGCCAAGTTGCCTGTTTCAGTAATCAAGATCGATCAAGCATTTGTTCGCGGGCTGCCAACTGACATCGGATCGATGCATATTGTGGAAGTGGCCATAAATCTAGCTCACAAACTGGGCATGACAGCTGTTGCGGAAGGGGTGGAGACCAGAGCAGCATATGATTATCTCAGGAATACTGGTTGCGAAATATTACAGGGGTATTATGTGAGTCTGCCGATCACGGCCGGTGAATTCGAGAAGCTATACAATCAATACGGCGGACAGCTTTTGGAAGTATAGAAGTACGCACCGACCAAATAGTGTTGAGAAGAAAGCTAACAACCGCTTCGAGCCCGACGTGCTTACCCTTCCGCTGCGCTCCCAGGGCAAACCGCGGCTCAAGCAGAACGTTCGCGGCACGCCTGCGGCGCGCCGCGAACGGGGCGAGCTGAGCTTCGCTCCAGCACCTGTTCTTCAGGCCGCCGCAGGCGGCCTTTCGAACAATCGCTGGAGCACTTAGCGGCCTAAGAACGGCAACAGGGCCGCCGTCTTAGGCTGCACGCGCTCAGCTCGCCCCGTTAGACATAAGCAATGAAAGAATATCAAAGGGAGAAATCTATGAAAATAAATATTGTCTATAAAGAGGGGGAAGGATGGTTTGTTGGGCATATACAAGAATACCCTGATTATGAAAGTCAAGGAAAGACCTTGGAGGAATTGAGAGAGAACTTAATAGAAATCTACGATGATATTAGCAAAGGTTTAGTGCCCGATGCAAAACCTTTCCAGGTATTGGAAGTAGCAATTTGAAAAGAAAAAAACTACTTAAAATCATTGTATCAACTGGTTGTGTTTTTATGCGTCATGGTGCCAATCATGATTGGTACAAAAATCCCCAAACGGGTAAGAGTCAGCCTATTCCAAGGCACACAGAAATTGAAGAAGGCCTCGCTAGCGGTAGGAACGACCTGGGTGGCAAGCAAACCCGGAGGCCTGAACATAAAGGAATGACTGCAGCCCCGAAATTAGAGCCCCGTACTGAAGTCGTTGTACGGGATATTGTGGGAAGCCGACCTTGTCCTAACGGGGGGGAAGGCCGATGTTCCTATGGGAAGAAACGGGTAAGTGCACCGTAGGAACCCACCGGGGTAGGGGTCCAGGCATCCGGGGAAAGACTC
>MNZP01000130.1 GCA_001873675.1 Syntrophaceae bacterium CG2_30_49_12
GTTGGCATCATCACATGTTAACCTGCATGTTGGCCCATTTTTTTCTTTGGCACCTGAAAATCAGGTTGGAAAAAAAAAGCACCCTCTATTACTCTATCGCAGCTTAGGGTCCTGCTCGAAGTCATTCTGCCAATGAAGCGCCACACGCTTGCAATGCTTATTGGACAGATAATTTGGATACAAGAGCGGAACCATCGCGCCTATTTATCACACAGGCGAAAACGGATGCGAAAGCTTCTCAAAGAGCAGTAAGTAACGTTGTAGGGTTAAAATGGAAATTCTTGTACTATAAATTTATGGGGAAAAATAGCCTTAAAACACAGAAAGGAGATCATCGCCATGCCGAGGTCAAAAATCTATTTTATCCTTTCCATGGTTTACCTGTTTTTTTCTTTTTTCTATCCACTTCAGAACATCAGCTACGCTTACGGACAAAGTAAAGGTGAAAGTCAACCGCCTTCTGACACAACTGCTGTAGGAAAACAACCTGTTATTGAGGAACCTCCGTGTAACCCTGAGACAAAATCGGTCGTCGAAGAGCAACCTTTCGTCTATAAACAGGGGGAAGCAGTTTTGCCGGACAAATGTCCGGGGCAGATAAATCCTATTCCTTCCCAAGATGCCGACAAACAGCAAGAGGAAAACGAACAGGACATCATGGAAAGCGCCCTCGAATTATTGAACGGTTCCCAGGATTACTGGGTAAAAGGTGATCTTGAAAATGCCCTCGATTTGCTGGATCAAGCATATACCCTCATCCTGGACACTGACGGGCATACCGAGATAGCCCGGCAGAAAGATGATTTACGTCTGTTAATAGCAAAACGGATTCTCGCCATTTACACCTCCATGCAAACGCACACTAACGGAAAACGCGGTGAAATACCACTTGTCATGAATGCGGATGTAGAAAAGGAAATTAGAAATTTTCAGACCGTAGAAAGGGATTTTTTCATCCAGTCATATAGGCGCTCCGGGTTATACCGTTCCATTATCTTGAAAGAGCTGAAAAAAGCGGGATTGCCCCAGGAACTTTCATGGCTCCCCCTTGTAGAAAGTGGTTTCAAGACTTGTGCCTTCTCACGCGCCCGGGCTCTCGGTATGTGGCAGTTTATCCCGTCAACGGGTTATAAGTATGGCCTGAACAGGGACGAATGGATAGATGAAAGAATGGATGTGGGAAAATCGACAAAAGCAGCCATCGCCTATCTTAAAGAACTGCATAGCATGTTTGGTGACTGGTTGACCGTCCTGGCTGCATACAATTGCGGGGAGGGTAGGGTGCTTAGAGTCATATCCAGACAACACCTGAATTATCTCGACCGCTTCTGGGATCTCTACAGCCGGCTCCCGAATGAAACGGCACGCTACGTCCCCCGTTTCCTGGCAACCCTGAATATCATAAAAGATCCCAAGAAGTATGGTATTGATTTGGCAAAAGACGAAGAATTGCCGGTTCCTTCCCCATATGAAACAGTAAAAACATCTAAACCAATGCGGTTACAGGATATTGCACTTCACCTTAACACCTCAGAAGAGTTGTTAAATACCCTCAATGCTGAACTGAGGCATAAAATTACCCCTGGCCGGGAATATGAGCTGAAAGTCCCCCTGGAGGTAGCGGAAAAATTCGCTCTGGTTGGTAATGAAATTCCCCGCTGGGAGAAACCCGCTCCTGTCTCTGCTTCTACCCGACCAGTTCTGATCAAACATCGCGTAAAACGAGGAGAGACGGTTTCTTATATTGCCCGAAGATACAAAACCTCTATCAGGGCGATCAGAGCCTACAATCATCTATCACATCGAGGAATTATTAGGGTAGGTCAATACTTAAACATACCTCGTAGCTCTCGCTATGCCAGGGTAAAGGCAGACCAACAACCTGACAACAAGGTCACCGAGGAGCTCACGAGATACAGGGTGAAAAAGGGTGATACACTCTCCTCCCTGGCGGGGCGTTTTGCTACCACTGTCTCCGAAATCAAAAAGATAAACAGGTTAAAAGGGAATATGCTCAAATCTGGTCAGATCATAACGGTTGTAAAGACCGTTGTGAGAACATATACCGTCAAAAAGGGGGATTGCCTGATTAAAATCGCCAGGGGAAATAATGTCGCCCTTGATGAACTTCTTGACCTTAATAACCTTGCCCGTAAAGATACCATTACCCCTGGCCAGATCATCATCGTGAAGTAACTCGTACCAATAGAAGGTAAGATAAGATGCCCTTTCTAAAGATGACATACTATGGCAACACACTGAATGCATGGCTTTGGGCCGTTATTGTGGCGATTGTTATCTTCGCGACCCTGAAGGTCTTGCAAAAAGTTATCATAAAGCACCTGGCCCCTTTTGCTGAAAAGACAGAGACTTTTTTTGACAACCTTGCCATAGACCTCCTTAAGAGTACAAAATTCTTCTTTTTCCTTTTTCTGTCTCTTTATGCAGGTTCACTCACCCTGTCACTGCCGGAAAGGGCAAGTTCTCTTCTCAGAAATGCGACCCTCATTGCTTTCTTTCTCCAGGCGGCAATCTGGGGAAATCATTGCCTCTCTTTTTTTCTCAATCGCTATAAGAGTCAAAAGTTAGCATTGGAACAGGATGCCGCCAGCGTGGCGACAATTACGGCGTTCGGTTTTATTGGTAGATTGTTCCTCTGGACAATTGTTCTCCTCCTTATCCTTGATAATCTCGGAGTGGACATTACATCTCTGATTGCCGGTCTCGGCATCGGCGGTATTGCTCTGGCGCTGGCTGCCCAGAATATCCTGGGAGACCTTTTTGCATCCCTCTCCATCATGCTGGATAAACCGTTTGTAATCGGGGACTTTATCATTGTAGATGAATATATGGGAAGCATCGAACAGATAGGTCTTAAAACCACGCACCTCCGCAGTCTTTCCGGTGAGCAGCTCATTATTTCCAATGCCGATCTTCTCAAGAGTCGCATCAGAAACTATAAAAGGATGTATGAACGTCGTGTGGTTTTCTCTCTTGGGGTCATTTACCAGACCCCCTATGACAAACTCAAAACCATCCCCGCTATGGTCAGGGAGATTATCGAAGCCCAGGAGCAGACACGATTCGATCGGGCTCATTTCAAGGAGTTCGGAAACTCATCATTAAATTTCGAGATCGTCTACTGGGTTAAGAACCCAGATTACAATGTTTACATGGATCTCCATCAGGCCATCAACATGGAAATCTTTCGCCGTTTTGAAGAAGAAGGGATCGTCTTTGCCTATCCCACACAGACCCTATACTTAAATAGGGAAGAATCCACTGAATGAAAATAATCTTTCCGAATCCCCCCCGGCCCCCTTTGGAAAAAGGGGCCGGGGGAGGGGGCTTTCAGGGTGGTTAGAGGGAAGGGGGCTTTCTGTCTTTCAAGATGGAAAATAGTTCTTTTTCCCTGTTTTCCATACGCATTGCTTCATCTTCTCCGGTATCTTCATGATTGTACCCTAAAAGATGAAGAAGACCGTGGATCATGAGAAAATCCAGTTCATCGTCAAATTCGATAGCGGCCTGTCGGGCATCTCTAAGAGCTGTCTCCACTGAAATAACAATGTCACCAAGGATATGGGGATTAATGTCACCAAATTCACCTTCCCACATGGAAAACGAGATCACGTTAGTGGGATGGTCCCTGTTCAAAAAACGCCTGTTTATCTCCCTGATGCCCTCATCATCTACAAACAACAAGCTGACTTCTTTATCTCCACAATTGAGATTCTTCAGTACCCTATTCAGTACCCGACGCACCCGCCGTAGGTCTATATTTGTTTTTCTCTGCCGGTTTTTGATCAATATTGCCATTATATAATTTCCTGTTGCCGTTGTTACGGATAGCCGTGGTAGGATAATCAATACGGTGATGGAAGATACCGTGGAGAATTCTCATAAAGGTTTCGGCGATTTTATTTAAGTCACGCAGGGTCAATTCACACTCGTCAAGCTGACCATTTATAAAGACCTCTTCTATTCTTTCCCTGACGAGATGATTGATTCTCGAGGGAGTGGGATTTGACAGGGTTCGTGACGAGGCTTCCACAACATCACCCAGCAAAACAAGTCCCGCTTCCCTGGTTTGGGGTTTCGGTCCCGGGTACCGAAAATCGCTTTCTGAGAGCGATCTGATAGAGGGATCCCTGTCTTTTTTCGCCTTATCGTAAAAGTAATTGACGAGACTGCTTCCATGATGTTGTTTAATGGTATTTATAATTTCCGGTCCCAGCTTAAGATTATTTGCCAGTTCGCAGCCATCTTTAACATGGGAAATAACCACGAGACTACTCATTTTGGGTGACAGTTTGTCGTGTTTATTTTCTCCGTTTTGCTGATTTTCAATAAAGTATTGAGGTTTTTTTATCTTTCCAATGTCGTGATAGAAAGCGCTGACCTTGGCAAGAAGGGAATTGGCTCCGATGACATCGGCTGCTGCCTCCACCAGGGAAGCTACAATGATACTGTGGTGATAGGTCCCCGGAGCCTCCATAATCATCCGCTGGAATATAGGACGATTAAGATTGGCAAGTTCCAATAGTTTGATATCTGTCGTGTAGGGAAAAAGGGGATCAAAAAGGGGGGTAATGCCGGCGGCGATAATTCCGGCAATGATTCCTCCTGAGATACCCATGAAGAGTCTGATTATAGTATCCATCGAGGTAATACTGCCTGAAAGGAGGGAGAGGAAGACAATAGCCATACCGTTTATAGTTCCCAGGATAAGGCCGGTTCTGAAAAAAGCCGAGCGTTGTTTGTAATTTACAATGTTATAAGATGCGGCAACGCTTCCCAGGAACGAGAAGATGAACATGGTCATCCTACCATCAAAGAGGAAAGTGATAAGAAAAGACGAAAAGAGCGAGAAGATAAAGGCAATATTCCTATTGATAAAGATACCGCATAGCATGGCGCCGACGGCAAAAGGAATGGCAAAGAAACACGCCTCTGTAGGCAAAAAGGGAAACGCCCGGTTAATGGCCTCTGAGATGAAAATACCGCCTCTTACCAGGAAAATCTGAATAATAGCGGCAGCGCTTAGAAATAGTATGTCTACATTTGTTTTTTTCAGCCAGCCTCTGGCTAAATGGAAGAGGATGACGGCCATAAAGATGATCGTCAGGAAAATACCCCCCCAAATAGAGAGACTCGAAAATCTCTTCTCTCCTTCTATCTTATAAAAGGCCTCTAACTTGTCCAGGTCGCCACGACTGATCTTTTCTCCCTCACGCACAATCATCTCATTCTTTTGTATTTGAAAGTAAACAGGTTTCACACCTGCGATGGCGATCTGTTTTCTTTTTTCGGTGACGTCCTTATTAAAATTAAGATTTGGCTGGACCAGTCTTTTAGCTAAAGAAACAATAACCCTCTTGATCTCCCCCTGGTCACGATCAAAAACGATATTTGCCTTTTTTAGTAAGATAGCATCCGCATGCCTTATATGCCGGATTTTTAAAGCTCCTTTCCCTTCCAGGGCGCCGCCTACACCTAAAAAAGCTTCCCCGCTCTTCCCCCTTAGCTGGAAGAAGGGTATGGATTTGAGAGCTTTCTCTTTCCTTACCTCTGACAGGAAGACGTTTATTTCATTTTGCGCCCTAACATCCCTGATGATGATCCCCCTGTCCATGTCGCGTTTTAAAAAGGTTGCGTCGGTGATCAATCCGGTATCATAAACAGCGGTGATCAGTTTAGTGATTTTAGCCGCTATTTCAGGGGAAAATCTGTGTTTTCGGAAAACATTAAATTCCTCATCCGTAAGCGTTATTCCCAATACCCTTTCAAAATCTTTCCTTACCTCTGATGCAACATTAGTTGGTTTATCACCGCCAAAATTCTCTTTTCTTATCAGCAAAAAAGCATTATTCAGGTTTGTTCTCAACTGGGAAGCAATATCGTTGTCGTAGTCATAGATCGGCATGAGACCATGGAGAACTTCCATCTTTTTCTGTTCTGTAGAGGTACGGTCAAGAACGAGAAAATCACGATCGGCCTTTATGTATTTAGTGGCAATTGAGCCAACTTTATAATGGGGGTGAGTAAAGTGAATATGGGGTGTAAGTAGCAGGGATAGAATAAAGCTCAAACAAATACAGATGCCCCACCTTTGAAAAACAGTGTTCCTGGCAAATTCGGGGACGATTTTAATTCGATGCGCTGTTGTTTTAAAGATATTTAAGATATTGTTTTTGGTAACAATCAAATTCATTATGATTCCCTGTTTATATTTTTTCCCTTTTCCCGCCCTAAATGATTGTAAGCCCTTATCACATCCTGGACAAGGTGGTGTCTTACCACATCAATCTCCGAGAAATAGACAAATCCGATTCCCTCTATTTTCTTTAGAATTTTTTCCGCTTCCACAAGGCCGGATATTCTATCAGAGGGTAAATCAATCTGGGTAACATCACCCGTGATGACGGCCTTGGAACCAAATCCAAGCCTCGTTAGAAACATTTTCATCTGTTCCGAAGTTGTATTTTGGGCCTCGTCGAGAATAACGAAAGAATCATTCAATGTCCGCCCCCGCATGAAGGCAAGGGGGGCAACCTCGATAACTCCCTTCTGTATGAGGGCTGATGACCTGTTAAAATCAATCATATCAAAAAGGGCATCATACAGTGGCCTGAGATAGGGGTTAACCTTTTCGGAAAGGTCACCCGGCAGAAAACCAAGTTTTTCACCGGCCTCAACGGCGGGCCTTGTCAGGACAATTCGGTTCACCTTCTTTTCGAGGAGAGTAGATACAGCCATGGCCATGGCCAGATAAGTCTTCCCTGTCCCCGCCGGGCCAATCCCAAAAACCATATCACACTTTCTGATGGCATCAATATAGAGCTTTTGGGCGATACTCTTCGGTGTGATGGCTTGTTTTTTTGATGAGATAAAGACCGTATCCAGAAATATTTTCTCCAGGTCCGCCCCGCTGTTTTCGGAGAGTATCCTGTGGGCATAATCAATATCGGCGGGGTAGATGGGATATCCTTTTTCCATGATGGCATAGAGCTGGACAAGAAGGTTTTTCACCAGCACGACGGCGAGACTATCACCAGAAACAGAGAGGTCGTTTCCCCGTATACCTATCTTGACACGCTCTAATCTTTCGATGAGCTTTATGTTTCTGTCATGCTCACCGAGCAGGTTTTTGAGAATACCGTTGTCCGTAAAAGCAATCTTTTCAGCCGCAATATGCTCAGGTTTTTGTTTCAAGTATATCTTGAGCCTTTATATGAATAGCCTTAATAATTTTCGGGGAAATGATGGTATCATGCCAGTTTTTTGATTGCAAATATTTTTGGGCCATCCGGTTTATTTAACTCAATTCGCAACTGTTCAGGTAGCCACCAAGGCACTAAGACACGAAGGATAGATATGAGTTTTTCCACTTTGTCTGAAAAGGAAGAAGGCATTGCAAGAAAAATAGTAGATGCGGCATACACCGTACATAAAATACTTGGACCGGGTTTGCTTGAGAGAGTTTATGAAGTCTGTTTCTGTCATGAGCTTTCTAAACGAGGATTAAAATATCAAAGGCAGGCAG
>MNZP01000082.1 GCA_001873675.1 Syntrophaceae bacterium CG2_30_49_12
ATTGTTTATATTTTCATGCCCCTTTGTGAGCCGCGGGCTCATGAGGGTTTCACCTGAAAATACCTTTTGACAGGCGAGACGCCTGTCCTACTGGTGGATAATTGCCCTCGAAAAGTAGGTCAGGCGTCTCGCCTGACTTATTTTCATTCTCCTTTGTGAGCCAATGGCTCATGAATGTTTCATTATGTTCAGGCTGAAGCCGAAGTTCTGGGCGGCGCTGATATTCTGATTCGGTTTTGCCCCCTTGGGAATGCGAGCGGAAGTTAATAACGAGATCACGTTTGTTGACTTTGTCGGCAGTATACTGGTTGTAGGATTTGCTGAGGGTCTCAATAAACAAAGCAGATTCTGTTCGATCTGTAACAAATCCCACTTCTGCCATGATATCCTGTATCAGCGCCCACGTTCCTTCTGAGGTATCGTGATAACATAAAGATAACCACCTCCCAGGTTTGAGAACCCTAAAGCATTCCCCCATAGCCCAAACCATCCACTTGCCCCAATCAGCCTCCGTAATTAATCTGTGATCGCTTACTGTGATCTCTTCTTTGTGACATTCGACATCAAATCCAAGCCAAGCTTCTCATACAAAATTCAATTCACCATATTGAACTTTCCCGGCATATGGGGGGTCGGTAAATATATAATCAACTATTCCTGTCGCAATTGCACTCAAATCGACTGCGCTTTGGGTGGATATCCATGCAGGGTCACAGTTGTCTGCTGAAATACGTCCTTCCAGAATTGCATTCAATTTATCACTTATTGCCTTGAAGACATTTGGCTCTTTGAATATTGGTGGCAAATAGTAGGTGCCCGTAAGTATAGGATACGGGAATGACCATTTGGCGTCATATTGGCACATACGCGATGTCCCTTTGGCCATTACTGTCAGTGCGAAACAAATGATGCTTGAAATTGGCGAAGCTATCGGATGGCCAACCGACCGCCATATTGACAAGGCCCATAGATTTCGTTTCGTATAAATCTCATCAATCGTCTTAATCCCATGAGGACGAAGGTCAGTCTGCCAACGTCCGAAATAAGTTGGGAACTGCTGTTGGGGATACCAATGCGGAATAATTTTCTCTTGTATCTTTAGTCATTATTCCTGCCTATTCGTATCAAGTGTATCGTTTTCCAGTAGTCTCCGACAGGCGGTTTCAAGCGGCCTCAGTTTGTTTTGCACCACGTCCCAGATCACAGGAAGGCTGATACCAAAATACTCATGGACCAGTATGTTCCGCAGCCCAACTATTTTACGCCATTCAATATCCGTTGCACCGACCTTTATGGATTCCGGCAAGCGGCCAGCCGCCTCGCCAATGATCTCAAGATTCCGCACTACGGCATCCTGGGTCTTCCGGTCCTGCGCGAACGCTTCATAATCCGTTAATGCGGTGTATTCCCGGATTTGGGTGATCGCCTCCAGGATGTCGTCCAGATATAGACGGGGGTCTCTAGGCATAGACCACCTCCCGTTCTATAATAGGCTTGAGACGGGGTTTTACGGTGTCCGCTATGACCAGATCAACAGACCTCTGAAGCACCTCTTCCAGCCTAAATTTGAGATCCATATAATTATCAAAGGTAGGTTCAGCCATTTCCACGATGATGTCCACATCGCTTTCAGGGCTTTCATTTCCCCTAGCGTAGGACCCGAATACGCCGATTCGAAGCACCGTAAACCTATCACTTAGTTCACGGCTGATGTCTGCTATTTGCCTGACGACGGTTCCAGTAGTTTCATTTTTCATTTTTTTACCTCTTCGCCTTTTCTCTCATTCCCGCATTCCGCATTCTCGAATTTCCCAGAGATGGTTTTCGGCTATCAGGTTCGTGAGCAGCGTGTAGTCGCCCCCTTCCATTTCGTGAAACATGATGATCCGGCCCCGTGACCGCCGACCCGGCAGCAGGAGCAGCACCCGGTCTTCGTCTGCCGCCATAGTCCGGAGCAGGTTCAGCTCGATGTGATAGGCAAAGATCATCTCCAGATTGGAGAGAACCAGGATGCCCTGGCCGGTGAGATTCGCGCGCAGGAACTGCTCGAAGGCCCTGGCCACATGGGCTGCCGTGGGTTCCGGATATTTGGCTTCGTTTTCCGCAAGTTGTTTGAATTCGTTGTCCGGTATGGCGTCCAGGATGCCCTTGTTGACGTTTATGGGTTTGGGGAATGGCTCCCCGTTTGTCGTCCTGGCCTGGCCAGTTTCTTGGCAAATCCGTCAAGCTGGCCGTAGGTGCCCAAAACGCCATATAAATGCCGCCCACCGGGCACGGTGAGCTTTTGCCGAAGGGCTTCGATGATCTCAGTACTTTTCATACTCTTTGCCCTGAATATGTGGCACAATATGGCGATTCTTACCGATTGTCAACCGCTTTTTCCTGCAAATATACGCATAAATAGGCGATGCTTGGCTCATACACGCATGGGTGGAATTGTCTTCTCTTGTCAAAGATCGGTGAAAAACGAGTTTCATGCACAATTTCCATTCCTGCCCTTTTGATCATTTCGGAGCACACATCCCCAATAATCTTCAAAAATGGGAATTTTTTCTAGAATCGGATGGTTTATTTCTGGATGCTTCCGAGTAATTCGTCGGCGATGCTTGGGTTTTCGAGCCGCATGATGCTCTCTTCCGCACGGCCGAAGCTCAATAGATTGATGCTTCCGTACCAGACGATTTTCTGATCGCAGATCGCAAATTTCTGATGAATGTTGGATTTGAATATCACCTGGATGCCTGCGGCAACCAGCAACGCCAAGGTCGCCTCCAGTGTCTGAGGGTCCCTCTCTCTGAAGTCGGCGGCCGGCCTTGTAACGACAATGGCCTTGACCTTTCTGTCCAGGGCAGCGTTCAGGAAGGGCAGCATCTGCATCACGCGCCTTTTCGTGACAAACGGACTGACGATCATGATCTCCCGCGCCGCGTTCAGCAGGTCGTTTTTGTAGACCGGCAGGAAGGTTGTGCTGTCGAAGATGATGTTCATGGAATCATCGGGAACGTTTGCCGCCCGCGCCTTGTATCCGATCGAGGCGTATCCGGCCAGCCGCTTGTGGTACATCTTCTCCAGCATGGGGACATGAATGTCGATATAGTCATAGATACGGACCTCCCGCTTGTTTTCACAGAGCCGGTGGAGCCTGCCCGCGTATTGCTGGAGCGTTCCCTTCCAGGAGATGGGCATGGCCAGAAACAGCGTATCCAGACGGGGTTCGTCAAATCCCTCACCGATGTATCTCCCCGTCGCGATCAGGGTTAATGGTCTGTCGGCGGGTGATGAGGAGACCCTGTCCAACGCTTCCCGCGTTTCTTTCGCCCCCTTTCCGCCGGTTAAGGAAATCACGTCGGGGATACTTTCCCGCAACTTCGCGGCCAGCAATGCCACATGCGCGGTTCTCTCCGTGAGAATAAGAGCGTTGCCGCCGTTTTGAAAGCACCTCAGGACGTCCTCGGCAATACGCTCATTTCTTGGCTCATTCACGGCAATGGCCGCGTAGAGTTGCTGAATTGACGGGTCATTCCCTTCCGCTCCCGGTGGCGCCCGGAAGCCCGTCAACCGGGGAATGACATAATGGTCAAAGGGCCTCTTTTCCGCCTGTTTTCTGGCATCCACCCGGTAACGGATGGGTCCGCAATGCATGAAGATGATAGGATGGTGGCCGTCCTGCCGCGTTGGAGTGGCCGTCAAGCCATACACGGTTTTCGCATGGACGCCTTTGAGTATCTGTTCAAAACTGAAAGCCGGGACATGGTGACATTCATCAACGATCACCATGCCGTAATGCTTGACCCATTCCTTGACATCGTTGCCCCTGCTTACGGACTGCATGATCGCGATGTCGATGATGCCGCTCGGACAGAACTTGCCGGCCCCGATCTGGCCAATCAGACTTTGCTTCTTTTTTCGCCCCCTCTTTTTCTCTAAAACGGGCAGCGTTTCATCGATCTCCAGAAACTCAGTCAGTCTTGCCGTCCATTGCGAAAGCAACTGCCTGCGGTGCGTCAGGATCAACGTGTTGGTTTTCCTCTCGGCGATGAGCTTCGCGGCAATAACCGTCTTTCCGAAGGCCGTGGTTGCCGAAAGGACGCCAGTGTCGTGTTTCAGCAACTCTTCGGCGGCGGGGATCTGTTCTTCTCTCATGCTGCCGTTGAATGCAACATTGATGGTCCTTCCCGGACAGGTATGGTCCAACCATTCAGCCTTTACACCGGCCTCATCAAGCAGGTCTATGACATCCGTTTCGCACCCCCTGGGCAGGCATAGATATGTCGGGGTTTCTTCCGAGCACGAGATGATCCGCGGCTTGTCATAGGTCGGCAGCCGCAGCGCCTGAGCCTTGTAAAACTCCGGATTTCCAAAGGCGGCCAGCCTTTTGATCGCGTTCAATCCCCGTTGGGAAATCCCGGCTTTTTCGATGTAAAGCATGTTCGCTTTGACCAGCCGCACCTCTTGCGGGAAATCACTGCCAGACCATGTCATTCGCACCGTTTCCCATGGTTTCTCGGCTTCTTCATCGTCCTTTCGGAGCGCCCCCATTTCGCTTCCGGGGCTTAACTGCGGGATCAAACCCCCGATCGCCTCTGCGGACAATCTGCCGACACCGGCCAGGAACCCCCACTGATCTTCGTAGGGTCTGAATTTTTCATCCAGAAAGATGCTGTTGCCTTGCTCCCGGGCGGCCTTTTGAAGGGGAAGGGCAATCAGGTTCCCTAATCCGCCCTTCGGGAGGGTGTCCTGATTGGGAAAGAAGCGATCGTAGGATTTGAAAGTCAGTTCATGCCTTCGGTTCATGGCGCAGGTCAGCAGAGCGGATCCGAACTTCCGCGCCAGGCTTGCCGGAATCTGTTCTTCAAAGAAAAACCACACATGCGCCCCGTTCCCGGAACGGGAACGCTCCAGGGCCACGGGGATGCCGAAAGCGACACAGACTTCCCTGAGCGTGGCGCAGTCCCCCTGCCACCCTTGTTCGTCAAAATCAACGGCCAGCAGATAGCACGTCTCGTCCCGCCGCAGGGGGTAGAGGCCAACAACAATATTACCCCGTAGATGCGACTCGATGACTTTTTCGTCCAAGGCCTCGTAAGACTGATGAAGACAGTTGATGCATTTGACTGCCGGTTTCCGGCAGAGGCCAGATTTCCATTCATTCCGGCAAACTGGCGCATACCCTGTCCTGTTTGCCCTGTTCTGCCATCTCTTGGCGTAAACATCCTCCCGTCCCTTGAACAACGACATGAACAGCCGTATCTTTTCCGTCGTGTCGAATTGGCCTGGGGTTCCCGGTTGCGGATTTTTCCCCGGCGATTCCAACACCGCAATAGCCAATGACAAATGGTTTTCGGGGTCTTGAGGCGGCTCCGGTCTCGGCGGGTCTGTTATCCCTAATCGCGCCTTCAGGATTTCATTCTCTTCCCGCAAAGAGTGGTTTTCGGCAAGCAATGCGCGGTATTTTTCCGGCAACTCGTTGACATTCACAACAGCAACCCTTTAACTTTTCTTATAAGAACTATATCGAGCTTTCTGTTTCTCAGACTTGATGTATTTTAATCTCCGGCAGTTCTACGCAAGTCAGTTTCCCACCATAAACAGCCCCGGTATCAATTCCTATCTTATTTACACCCACCAGAGGCACAGAAAATGGTGTATGGCCAAAGACCACGATCTTTCCAAAATCATAGGCGGAAGCTATAAACTCATTCCTTATCCATAAAATATCGTCTCTGTCCTGCTGTTCGAGAGGGATGCCGGGCTTCAAACCGGCATGGACAAAGATATAATCATCTGTCTCATAGTAGGGATAAAGGGAGTTGAAGAATTGCAAATGACTTTCCGGAATATTCGTCGTATTACCATCACATGTCCCGTTGAGACCGTACGACAAGAGGGTGCTCATCCCACCGTTGCTCAAGAAGATTTTCCTGTTTATCTTTTCAAGATAGTAGTCGAGGAATAGCTGCTCGTGGTTTCCCAGAAGGCATATAACCTTGTTCACAGTTCTCTTGATACGTAGGATCAGATCAACAACACCACAGGCATCGGGGCCTCTGTCAATATAATCTCCCACAAAGACAAGTGTATCAGCCACCGGATCGATCTTGAGCAGGGTCATCATCTCCTTCAGCTTGAACAGGCAACTATGGATATCACCAACGGCAAATATTTTTCCCATATCTTGTTGTCGTCGTGTTGCTTTCGTTTGGATGGTTACCCCTTATCACCCAAACCTTCCGTCCTCAATTTTCCCCGAAGATGGCATTGACGAATTCTTTACTGTCAAACCTTCTCAGATCATCCAGACCTTCACCGATACCGATATAACGTATCGGGATATTAAATTCCCTGGCAATCCTGATGATTACCCCTCCCTTTGCCGTTCCGTCTAACTTGGTTATGATGATCCCTGTCACGCCGATCTCGTCGTTGAACATCTTCGCCTGGGTAATGGCATTCTGGCCAGTCGTGGCGTCAAGAACAAGAAGAATCTCGTGTGGGGCGCCGGGAAGCTCCCTTCCCATGATGCGCTTCATCTTCTTTAACTCTTCCATCAGATTAACCCTGGTGTGAAGCCTGCCCGCCGTATCAACAATGACTGTGTCTATTTTATTGAATTTTGCCGCATGCAGGGCATCAAAAACAACGGCGGAAGGGTCTGAGCCGGTCTTCTGTTTAATTAGAGGAACACCCACCCTCTGGCTCCATACCTCAAGCTGTTCGATTGCTGCAGCCCTGAAAGTATCAGCCGCGGCGAGCAGGACAGATCTCCCTCCCTCTTTAAAACTATACGCCATCTTTCCGATGGTAGTGGTTTTACCGGTTCCATTGACCCCTACCACCATAATGGTAAAAAGTTCATGCGGGGGAAGAAGCAGAGGGGATTCGTTCTTCCCCAGGATTTCTCTCATATGATCTCTTAAGACACTTTTCAGCAGTTCCGGGCTATTAAGTTCCTTTCTCTTGACCTGCTCTTTCATTCTCTCTATCAGATCATAGGTAAAGGCCGGTCCCACATCGGCCGTTATCAGCGCCTCTTCCAGTTCTTCAAAGAGCCTCTGATCAATAACCTTTTCCCCCAAGATGATGTTATCAATATTTTTAACAAGGATCTCCCTTGTTTTGGCAAGCCCTGCTTTGAGCTTCCCCAAAAAACTCTTCCTTTCACTGCCCATTTTCAAATCCTTTCCGTGAGTTAAAATATCAGGAATCGGTATTAGCTGATGTCCGACAGCTTTCAGCAATGTCGTTCCCCTTTCTCTATAACATTGAGGTCAGCTGCCGAGCGCAAGCGAGGTCCGCTGGACCGATTTGTTGGCTGCATATCTCCGTCGAATTCTCAGGCCCATGCTCGACTTTGCCAGCGTCAAGCAAGCGCGCCTCAGTTGAATGACCTGTCTCA
>MNZP01000178.1 GCA_001873675.1 Syntrophaceae bacterium CG2_30_49_12
TGCCATGCATTAAAAAGGCTATTATAAAGAATTAATCCTATAATCTTGGTGCCTTTGTGGCAAGATACCTGAGTAGTTACGGAATACTTCACTAATGTCATGTCAACGATACTCTGTCATTTCGAAGGAGTCTCCACGACTGAGAAATCTTAGATTTCTCCCTGCGGTCGAAATGACATTTCTTGATTGACATGACACTAATGCCTGACCCCAAGGGCTCTGTGGACCCTTGCCGCCTGCAAGAGGAAAACTTCCAGTTTTGCCGTAATGACCTGAGGGAAGGGGTTCCCATCGCTCTCGATGGCGAGAAAGGGGAGTTCCGGGATATTTTTTAGAAGATTTCCCGCCCTTCTGCGATGCTTACCCGATGCCGGCAAGCTCCAGTCTGTGCTCATCTCTCTCGTCAGGATGGCTTCCGATAAACGATTGGGCATGCACCCGAAAGGACCAATGGCTATCACTCCGCAGTAGGGATCGAGTATCTCGGTTACGGCGGAACCGATCGTCAGGATGGCTTCACCCACTAACTCTGGATTAATCAAATGTCGCACATTACTGATCAGGTGGTCCACCTCCTCCATCCTGTAGGGAAGCAGGTTTGACCTGGCCATGATTTTCTTGAATGCCCTTTCATAGGTTTTCATCCACCTTGACCTCAGAAAGAGTGACAGCCTTTCCCTGAGGTTGGGCGTGTTACCCCCCAGATTTTTCAGATAGCACCAGTCTGTGTAATAAACCCATTCCATGAGGCTGGAAACCTTTGTGGCCAGACCTTGGCTGGCCAGCTTTTCCACGAGAAACTGTCTCGAAATGTCGTCATGGCGGACAAATATTTCGCCGGCAAGTAAAACAGTGGGGGTGTCCTGCGGATGTCTCTTTACCGGTATCGCCTTCAGATTGCCTGCCACGGTGAGAAGGGTCTTTTTCAGATCTTCAAAACCTGCCGATCTTTCGAGCGCCTCGATGATCCTCCTGCACTCATCCTCATAGACGGCAAGAGCCGCATCCCTGTCCCTCGCATTTACGAGGAGAAGGGAATAAATATCATGCATGATATCGGAGATTACGATGGCGGACCAGAGCTTCAGGGTGAAATCGTTGCCGCCGAAGCCTGTATAACTGTTTTCCGCATTTAGGGAAAAGAGGGTAACATCCTCTATTCCTGCCCGGGAAATCAGGTCCCTGATAAAATAGTAGTATTGCCCGAACCGGCAGGGTCCTGACGCCCCGGGCATAAAATAGACGAGGAGTTCGTCTTCCGTTTCCCTCTCCTGGAGGTATTTCAGGAGACTGCCCACAGTCAACAGCAGGGGGAGGCATTCTTTGCAGCTCGTATTACCCCTGCCAAGTTTTAGCGCCTCCTCGTTCGCGGCCGGGAAGGCGGTGGCGCGAATACCCATGGATCTGAAGACAGCGGAGGTGGTCTTAGTGGTAAGCTTACCCATGGAGGGAAAAACAAGGTGAACATGGGGGTGAGCGAAGGGATACTCCCTGCCCTTTGCATCTATGAAGACCTGCTTTGCCGGATCGAAATATGTCCTCATTGGCGCGGTAGGAACGGGGGGATAAAGGCTTTTCCTTGACAACTCTCTATAATTCTTAATGATGTCCATGAATGCCTCGATCCTTGTCTCCAGGCCGGCATCGGCCACGTGAGAGTCCAGTTCAAGGATCAGAAAGGGTTTCCTTCCCATAATCGTGCGGAAGTATCCCACGAGGAAGGAATCTGGACCGCAGGAAAAATTCGTCATGTAGCATCCGAAGAGTTGCGGATGTCTTTCCACGAACCTCGCTCCCTTGAGGATCATCTGCCCTGCCGACCAGTACATCCCGTCATCGGCCTCTTCCTCTTCGAAAGGGAGAAAATCGAAGGGGATCGCCGCTACCCCCCGGGAGGCAAATTTTTGGGGAATCCCCATATTTGCCTCTGAGACGAAGGCGTTGTAAGATCTGCCAAAGATGACAGCGGCATACCGTTTTGGTTCCCTTTCCAGCTCTCTTAAGAACTCAAGCCCCGCCTCCTTCATCTCCCCTGTGACCATTCTTTGAATTTTTAAGGCGTGGGCGAAGGTGCGGCGTGCCTTTCTCCTTCCACATCCCAACTTCTCCCCCATCATGACGAAGGCATCCCCTGCCGCCTCGTACCCCCCGGAAAAGTCAATGACCGGCTTGATCACCTTCTTTTTAGAGATCAACTCTCTGAATGTCTCCTGGTCCTTGAAGGCGCTGGTGAGATAATAGGGTTCGCCCTGGGAAAGTGGACAGGTTGTGCTTTGCCTGTAGCCCTTTTCCACATATAATCCTTTAAATTGGGGGAGAAAGAGATAATCCGGTTTCCTTTTCAGGAGATGGGAGAGAAAACCATGGGCGATTTCGGCGGGATAACAGAAAGGCGCCCGGGCGCGGTCAACCCCCTCCTGCTCGGAGACCTCAGGGAGCAGGACACGAAACCCGAGGTGGGAGAAGAAATGGTGGTACAACGGATAGTAGGTGTTCACCAGGAAAGATTTATTAATCCCTATTGTTTTGGAATTGCTTCCCGGCGCTTCCGTTGGGGCCAGCGGGGACACATACTTACGGAAAATAAGGTTTTCACGGGCGCTTACGAGATCGAGTTTTTCCGCATCCACGTGGATATTAAAACGCAGGTTGTACCATCTGTTGCAGGCGCCCCCGAAGGGATAGGTCTTCTCCTCTATCCTGATCCTGGCGATCTCGCATTTCCGGTCGCATTTCTCCTTTCCTCCCGGACAGATAAATGGTTTTTCGTATTCTATGGTCCTGTCCTTTAATGTTTTGAGGGAAAACGTTTTCTCCTCCATGAGATTGAGTTGCAGCCTGCGTTTTATCTCGAGGGCGACGCCAAAGGCGCCCATCAGTCCTGCCTCGGGGGGCACGACAATTCTCTTTCCCGTGAGAGAAGCCATGGCTACCGGTACCGCCCGGTTGTAACAGACGCCTCCCTGCATGAAGATATTATTTCCCACGGGCCTGTTTCCCTTTACACGGTTATTGTAGTTCATGCAGATCGAGTATACTAAGCCCGCGACAATATCCTCTCTTGTCATGCCCTCATGGGAGGCGTTTTTTATATCGCTGCTGATAAAGGCGGCGCATTGATCATTAAAGTTGGGGGGCTTTCGTCCGCGCAGCGCAATGTCTCCGATTTCCTCCATCTCGATCCCCATCGTTTCTTTGGCCGCTTCCTCGAGAAAAGATCCCGTCCCTGCGCTGCAGGCATCGTTCATGGCGTAGTCCGAAGGCACCCCATTCCTTATATAGGTATATTTTGCATCCTGCCCGCCGATCTCGAAGATAGTGTCCACTTCCCGGTTAAAAAACAGCGCCCCCGTGGCATGGGCAATAATCTCGTTGACGATTCCCTCGGTCATGGCGTGTAATCCCGCTATCTGCCTGCCGGAACCGGTTACCCCCAGACCGACAATGCTTATCTTATCTTTTAGGTCACCGAGCTGGTCATAGAGACTGGCGTAACATTCTCTCGAGGCCTGTACGGGATTACCCTTCGTCCTCAAATACACGGAAGCGAGGATCCTGTCATCCTCGATCGAGAGCAGGACAGCCTTAGTGGTGGTTGATCCCACATCGAGTCCCAGGATACAGCGGTCACCCTCCTTGGGGATTCCCCTTTCCATGGTCTTGAAATCCACCATGTCTTGAAAATCTTGCAGAGGAAGGAGATAGGAAAAAGACCCCCCTTCCTTTCTGAAAAGTTTTTCCCATGGGGGTATGGGCGCTGTTTCATGATCCAGGGCCCATATTGCGGCGCCGAGCGCCTCGAAATAGGGCGCCTCTTTCGGCACGGTTAAATTTCTGATTTCCCTTTGCAGGCAGTCAATCAGAACGGGGTTCTGGGCGGTGCCACCGACAATCATGATATTGTTGCGGGGGACATGTTTCATCACTTCCAGTATCTTGCCGGCCATCATCTCGCATAACCCGGCGGCAATCCGTCCCTTCGGCACCCCTTTGTTTGTTGCGTGCGTACAATCGCTCTTGCAGAAAACGCTGCAACGCCCGGAGACCTTGTAGGGTTTCTCCTCGCGGGCAAAATGGATTGCCTCCGCAAGGGAGATGCCGATCCTCCGGATCTGCTGCATAAAAAACTCCCCTGTCCCGGAGGCGCATTTGTTGCCCGTCTGGACAGAGCAGATTCTCCCATCCTTGTCCAGGACGTAAACGAGAAATGTTTCCCCTCCGGCGCTTACCACGGCATCGAGGTTGTTTCCGCCGCCGTTTAGATGTGAAAGCGCTGATTCCACCGCTTCCGCCTCTGAGATGGAGGAGAGATTAACCGCATGCCTGAACTTTCTACCCGTGACGGCTACCGGTGAGAAACTATCTGCGGGTAAATTTCTGAACACCTCAAGGAGAGCCTCTCGTGGATTACCGTCATGAGGCCCTGTTTGTGTAAATATCGTCTGGATATGGCCATTTTTCCCCCTTTCGATCCCCACTGCGGACAGCGTTGTGGCGCCTATGCATATCCCGAGACTTTTCAATTCCTTCACCCTATTTTGTTTTATGTTAACCCTTTAATTTTTTGACCAGCAGCGCCACCCTCTTTCCTAATTTCGCCGCATTGTCGGCCGCATCTTTATCCGGCGCTCCGACACAGGAAACGCCGTAATGACCGGTTGCATCCAAGGGATCCCCCACGATAATCATACCGTAGATCAGAAAGGCATGGATAATCGTCATCATCGTCGTCTCTTTTCCGCCGGAAGGGTCTCCGGACGTTGCAAAGGCGGCCCCTATCTTATCTTCCATATTCTTGCGGATGCCGACGTACTTCTCAAAAACCGCCTTCATTTCCGCTGCCATCCCTCCAAAATAAACGGGCGAACCGGCAACAATGGCATCAGAAGTTAAAAAATCCTCTTTCGTCACTTCAGATACCGTCTTCAGGAGGCAGTCCACATTTTCAACTTCCCTGACACCCCGGGCAATTTCCTCGGCCAGTTTCCTGGTATGTCCCGATTTGGAGCAATACATCACTAAAACCTGCATGATTTGTATACCTCCCTGGATAAATTTTTTCTCTAAATCTTTGCCCTGAAGATACCCTCCTTACGCTCTTTCTTCAATGAACCTCATAATTGAAAATCATACACAACTTCCGTGTACCTGGCAATCTAATTTTAGGTTGGTGATGCTTCGGATACTTTCGCTGCATTTAATCAACCACGGACTTGTACCCTTTATTATCCTTTGACAAACAGCCCTTTATTATCCTTTGACAAACAGTCTTCCTTTCTGTAATATTTTTTGGCAAAAGAAGTAAGTTCCTGCTAAGCGTAATGGGTTTGTAAGTATAATAAAGGTAAGCGTTCAGCTATCAGCGATCAGTAAGACAGGTCAAAACAAAAACTTACGTATTTTACAAGCATTCAGCCGTCAGCGATCAGTAACCCCTGGTATCTTTTTGTTTTTGCTGAAAACTAGAGGGTGATAGCTGAATACTTACAGCGAGGACATGTGTAAACTTTTGGTTATCAACAAAGCTACTGGTGAACAAAGAGAGCTTCCTTTAAAGGAGTTTCCCATGACCACGTGTGGCAAGGTGAAAGAGGTAGATTTGAGGAAAAGAGGAAGGAAAATATTTAACCAGCCGGAAGAGAAGGGGTCTATTTCTTGAGACCATCTTTACACGAATATAAGCTCCAAAAACCTTTAATTTGCAATGAAAAGCGACTGTTAAATAGGAAGTTGTCATGGACTCGTTGAAAGAAGTTGAGGTGAATACTGCGAGGGACGCACTGGCACTCCTGAGCCGTATGGTTTATAGAAAGTATGGTGATGAGGTTCTGCCTCTTATAGGGGAGGTGTGCCGCAAGTTGGGAAGGGCTATTGGAAACCAGATGAGAAAAAATTTGGATTCCTTTGACCTAAAGAGTGTTGGCAATGTATTTTTGGAAGGTGCCAGACGGCGTAAAAGTCCGGTAACACTACTCGAACTCACAGAAAAGAGGATTAGGGTAAAAAGTGAACGGTGCGGATTGGGCTTGGCTGGTGCCGGTCGTCCCATATGTGAGGCTATGATGAATATGGATATAGGGATATTTGAAGCGGCTACAGGGGAAGAAATCGCTCTCTCTATCTTGAAGACAGTAGCAGATGGTGACGAATGTTGTGATGTAATATTTACTTTAAAGGGTTAGTGCCGAGGAGGTGATTTATGTCGTTAGTTATCTATGAGAAAAAGGGTAAGATCGCCCATATTACCCTGAATCGTCCTGAGAAGTTGAACGCCCTGAATCCTGAGCTTGTCAGTGAGTTAGCGAAGACCTGGGTGGATTTCAGGGACGATGATGACGTGTGGGTGGGTGTCCTCACGGGCGCTGGGAAGGCATTTTGCGCCGGGGTTGATATCGCATCGGACGTGGAGATGTTGGAGGCGATGAAGGGCAATCCTCCGTCAAGGGTGATTTCTTGGGAGAAAGAGGCGCCTGTTTGGCGTGCATCTCCTGCAAGATATGATGTCTCGAAACCCATTATTGCGGCCATCAACGGATATTGTCTTGGTGGAGGCTTGTGGCTGGCGTTGGAGAGCGATATAAGGATTGCCGTTGAGAGCGCTCAATTTGGGGTGCCGGAGCCGAGGTTGGGCATGCCGGCAACCTTTACTGCGCTTCTTCAGCGCTATATCCCCCGAGGGGTTGCCCATGAAATGCTCCTTACCACAGATAAAATCAGCGCTCAGAGGGCCTACGAGGTGGGGCTGGTGACCCGGATAGTTTCCGCTGAGCAACTTCTCCCTATGGCAACGGAGATGGCTGAGAGTATCTGTCAAAATAGTCCTCTCGCAATAAGGGCAGTGAAAGAGCTGATTAGGAGAGGCGAGGATATGAGCCGCCCTGATGCCATGTCTCTAACAGACCATGTAACTCATAGCCTGATGCGCACTGAAGACATAATGGAGGGTTTTAAAGCCTTCGTGGAGAAGAGGTCACCTATCTGGAAAGGGAGATAGCGCTTATTTTTGTGACTACTCAGGTAGTTAGGCTGAAGGTGGAAGGTTTTTAGGGATAAATTACCATTGGTAATGTCAAATAAAGTATGAAAGAATAAGGTTAAAGGCATTGATTTTAGAGGGATATTTTTCATATAAAGGGGGAGGAAATCCTAAATCCTAAACTCTAAATAAACTCAAAATGGATAAAACTCAAAACCCAAAACCATATGATTTAGGAGAAAGAACTAAGAGATTCGCCATGAGAGTGCGTGAGTAAATAATGTTTTGAGTTTTGTATTTTTAGCTTTTGATTTATTTAGGATTT
>MNZP01000076.1 GCA_001873675.1 Syntrophaceae bacterium CG2_30_49_12
CTGTCAGTATTTATCTACTGGTAGCCATCATGAAAAAACGACTCCAACTACCTGGCAGTCTCCACACAATTCTGCAAATTCTGGAGGTCAATATTTTTGAGAAAAGGCCCATTATTCAAATAGTTAAAGATGCTCACAAGCAAGAACCGGAGCCAGTTGCGTGCAACCAATTAAATTTATTCAACAGTTAACCGGACAGGCGTGATATTTGTTATATTTTTCCAATTATAGATAGAAAGGAGTTAAGCGATGGAACTAAAACGGGCAGGGGAGATGATGATACCCCTGGATGAATATGTGAGTGTTCCTTACTGGTTTACTCTCCGCCAGGCCATGTCGGAAATGGAAAAGGCGGAGGTTGTTAAGGATGGCCGAGGCCACCCACCACGTTTTATGCTCATTTTCAATGAGAAATCCGAGCTTTTAGGGACAGTCCGGCGGAGGGATATCCTGCGCGGGCTGGAGCCGGAGTTTCTCACGGGTCTGCTGATGGATGTGCGGAAAAAGCTGTTCGATGTGAAGGTGGATCCGAAGCTATCTAAGGTACCCACAGACAAGCTGTGGAAGGGCATTGAAGAACGGGCCGAACGTCCGGTGAGTGATGTGATGCGCCTCGTCAAGGCAACGGTGGATTATGAAGACCACATCATAAAGGTCATCTACGAGATGGTGGACAATAACATCAGTTTGCTTCCTGTGCTTAAGGATAAAGAGGTGGTTGGCGTGGTGCGTACCCTGGAGGTGTTCCACGAAATGGCCAGGCTTTTAGTAAAGTAAGTTTATAAAACTTTGGAGGCTTTTTATCATAATGTGGACACGAATTTTCCCTTTCCTGAAATGGTTTGAACGCTATAGCGCCCCTGATCTTCGTGCAGATTTAATCTCCGGTCTGACAGTCGCCCTGGTTTTAATCCCCCAGTCCATGGCCTATGCCCAATTAGCCGGCCTGCCCGTTTACTATGGCCTCTATGCAGCCTTCCTGCCGCCCATGGTTGCCGCCCTATTTGGTTCCAGCCATCAGCTTGCTACAGGACCGGTTGCCGTGGTTTCTCTGATGACGGCTACCGCCCTGGAGCCGCTGGCAACGGCCGGGGGTGAAGCTTTTATTGCCTATGCTATCTTTCTTGCCCTGTTGGTGGGGATCTTCCAATTCGCCCTTGGCGTCCTCAGGCTCGGTTTGGTGGTTAATTTCCTGTCTCACCCCGTGGTAAACGGTTTTACCAATGCCGCAGCCCTTATCATTGCCTCGTCCCAGTTGGCAAAACTTTTCGGGGTCGAAGTGGACAATGCGGAACATCACTACGAAACCGTCCTCAACGTGTTCAAGGCGGCCATGGTTTCGACCCACTGGCCGACTCTTGGATTGGCTGTCCTGGCATTTGTCATTATGGTGGTTATGAGACGTGTCAACCCCAGGATCCCGAATGTACTGGTTGCCGTGGTGGTTACCACCATGATTTCCTGGGCCGGCGGATTTGAGCATAGCTATAAGGGTGAGTTTGCCCTGATTGCCTCGCCTTACGTAAAGAAGACTATCGAAGAGTACAATGGCATCCTGAATAAAATCGAGGAGGGGAACAGGACGAGGATACCTCTGAACGATAAGATCGAGGATGCTAAAAAGGCAAATGGTTCACACTCGGTTGCCGTCATGGAATTTAAGCACCACGTGGAGCTATTAAACCTCAAGATCGCAGGGTTGAAAGAGGAGTCTCAGGCATATCGCAGCAGGCTGCGCGCCCTTGATTTTGCAGCCGTGGAAGAAAGTAAGGGGAAACTGAGATTCTATACGGCGGGGGAACTACCGGCGGATTTAAAGACTGACGGGCGAAGATGGCGGCTTAAGGTGGGAAATCGCCGTCTGCAGGAGAAGGCTATTACTTTTGTCGGCGGTGGTTCTGTGGTGGGTGAAATCCCGAGGGGTCTTCCCGGTTTTACCCTCCCGAAGATTAATTTTACTGTCATGCTCAGTCTTTTTCCCATGGCGGCAATAATTTCCCTTCTCGGTTTTATGGAGGCGATCTCTATTGCCAAGGCCATGGCGGCAAGGACCGGCCAGCGTCTGGACCCCAATCAGGAATTGATCGGCCAGGGGTTGGCCAACATTATCGGGTCGCTTGGTCGTGGTTACCCGGTATCCGGTTCCTTCTCCCGATCTGCCGTGAACATCCAGGCGGGCGCTGTGACCGGCATGTCGAGTGTATTTACCAGTGGCGTGGTCGTCGTTGCGCTCCTGTTTTTCACACCCCTTTTGTACCACCTGCCCCAATCGGTCCTCGCCGCTATTATTATGATGGCGGTAGTAGGTTTGATAAATGTGCGGGGGTTTATCCATACCTGGCAGGCCCAGAGGTATGACGGCGTTATTGCTGTTATCAGCTTTGTTGGCACTCTGATTTTTGCCCCGCATCTGGACAGAGGGATACTTATCGGCGTTGTGCTGTCTATCGGCCTGTATCTGCTCAGAAACATGAGGCCGGACATGGCGATGCTGTCGAAATACACAGACGGTACTTATCGAAATGCCGCCCGTTTCGGCCTTGAACAGTGCAGGCATATCGCCGTAATTCGCTTTAACAGTTCTTTATTTTTTGCTAATGTAAACTACCTCGAGGAAAGGGTGCTGGAAGAGGTGGCCTCCATGCCGGAGTTGAAACATATTCTCATTATCGGTCACGGCATCAATGAGCTTGACGCCTCCGGGGAGGAGATGCTCTCGTTGTTGGTAGGGAGACTGCGTGAAGCCGGCTACGACGTTTCCCTTGCCGGCTTGAATGATGCCGTTCTGGATGTGCTGAAGCGTACCCATCTGTATGAAAAGATTGGTGAAGATCACATATTTCATAGTATTGCCATGGCGATTGAGGGAATTCATGAACCGGCACACAGGGGTTCACAGGAAAATGAATGTCCCTTGCTTACGGTATGTTTTAAGGGGTTGCCTGTTTCACCTGGGGCAAAGCGGCGTCCTATTATTCAATCCAGGAGCCAGGAGCCAGAATAGATCAAGGAGTAGAATTATGGCAATAGTTACCATTTTTAGCGGGTCTTACTGCAGGGCAGACGAGGTTGCAAAGATGGCAGCTCAGAGGCTGGGCTACGGGTGCATCGGCGAAGAGCTTCTCGAGGAAACGTCAAAGCTTTATAATATTCCCCAGGAGAGGCTAAAACGCGCCATGTATGGCTCCCCTGCGGTACTCAGCAAATTTACCCATGAAAAAGTACGAAATGTCGCCTACATCAGAGCGGTCCTTGCACTACACGTTAAGGAAAACAACGTCGTTTATCACGGGTTTGCCGGCCATCTCTTGCCGAGGGATATTACCCACATTTTAAGGGTATGTATTGTGGCCAGTCACGATTACAGGGCGGCCATAGCCATGAGGAGTAAGGGAATCTCAGAAAAGGATGCCCAGCGTATCATGAAAAGAGGCGACAATGAGTGTCTTGAGTGGACAAAATATCTCTTCGGTCTTGGTCCCTGGGATAACAAACTCTACGATATCAAGATTCCCATGCACGAAAGCTCCGTGGAAGAGGCCGGGGAAATTATTTGCGCGAACGCTGCCAAAGAGGCCCTGAAGACAACACCGAGATCTCAGCGGGCGGCGGATGACTTTGTGCTGGCGGCCCAGGTCAACGTCGTCCTTGCCGAGGAGGGTCATGAAGTTGAAGTATCCTGTGATCATGGCAACATCACCGTATTAATAAATAAATATGTGTTGAGATTAGATCACCTGGAAAAGGAACTCCAGAGGATCGCCGGCGCCTTTGCCGGGGTGAAAAGCGTCCATACCCGTGTAGGACCTAAATTCGAGCCCCCTGCCATCTATCCTCCCAAATTTGACTTTGAACTGCCTTCGAAGATCCTCCTCGTTGACGATGAGAAGGAGTTTGTCCGGACCCTGTCCGAGCGATTACAGACGAGGCAGATGGAGGCCGCCGTGGCCTATAATGGCGAGGAGGCATTATCATTAGTGGAGAGTGAGGAACCCGAGGTCATGGTTCTCGATTTGAAGATGCCCGGCATTGATGGCATAGAAGTCCTCCGTCGGATGAAGAGAGAACATCCCCATGTGGAGGTTATTATCCTGACCGGCCATGGATCGGAAAGGGAAGAAATATTGGCCAGAGAGCTTGGCGCCTTTGCCTATTTGAAAAAACCGGTGGATATTGATGTCCTGTCTCAAACGATGAAAGAGGCATATCGAAAGTTAAACTTGGCAAGGACCGGTAAGTCATAAGAGGAGGGCCACGCTCCGTCGTGGCCTAAGCCTAAGTCATAAGTCATAAGACATACGACAAGAGAAGTAAGGGGGAGAAGGGGCTTGAAGTTTCTTCGCCGGATTATTCCTGATTATTGGGCTGAGGAAGGCAATTCAGAGGAGGGGCTGTTCCGTTATCGCCGGTTGTGGAAATACTCGGTTTCTCTTACCGCTTTAGTCTCTCTGGCCCCCCTGATCATCATGACCGTCGTTAACTACTACCAGTATCAAAAGGTGCTCAGGGTGGAGATGATCCACCCCATCTCCCAGCTTGCCTCCAACACCAAACGGTCTCTGGAATCGTTTATTGAAGAGCGAATCTCTGCCTTGAATCTCATCATCCATGATAAATCATTCGAGGATCTTGCCGATCAGGAAAAGCTCATTGCCGTCTTCGGGAACATGAAGAACTCCTTCGGGGGTTTTGTTGACCTTGGTCTTATTAATGCGGAGGGATATCAGCGTACCTATGTAGGGCCGTACGAACTTAAGGGAAAGAACTACAGGGATCAGGACTGGTTTCATGAGGTCAGCCTGAGGGGCGTTTATGTGAGCGACGTTTTTATGGGATACCGGAATTTCCCCCATTTCGTGATTGCCGTCAAAAATGAAAGAGCGGGGGGGAGCTTCTATGTGCTTCGGGCCACGATAGATGCGGAGACCCCGATTCAAAAGATCATCTCTCCTCTGGATTTAAGGCCTTCAACAGATGTCTTTGTCATCAATCGGGAGGGAATCCTTCAGACCTCCTCACGATTCCATGGGAGGATTCTGGAGAGAAGCAGCGTGGTGGCGCCTCCCTTTTCGTCGCGGCCAGAGGTCCTGGAAGGACATACGAGGGAAGGACAATCCTATCTCTTAGGGTATGCCTATATTGAACGGACCCCTTTCATCCTCATGATCGTTGCCCAACCTCAGGCCCTCATGAAGAACTGGCTGTCCGTGCGCCGTGATCTGATCTGGTTCTTAATTGGCAGCATGGTTCTTATTCTCCTGGTGATTCTCTGGGGTTCAACCTATATGGTAAGCCGTCTCCGAGAGGCGGATCTAAAGCGTGCCGCTCTCCTCCATAATGCGGAATATACAAACAAGATGGCCTCCATCGGCCGCCTGGCCGCGGGGGTGGCCCACGAGATCAATAACCCGCTTGCCATTATCAACGAGAAGGCCGGTCTGGTGAAGGACCTTGCCTTGCTGACAGAAGATTTTCCCCAAAAAGAGAAGATCATAAAGATCATTGACTCCCTCCTTGCCAATGTGGAGCGATGCAGCACTATCACCCACCGCCTCCTCGGTTTTGCCAAGCGGATGGATGTGCATCTGGAGACGATTAACCTCGAGCTTCTCATTAGGGAGGTGCTCGGTTTCCTCGAAAAAGAGGCAAGCTATCGGGACATCTCGGTTGATTTTCATATACCGGAAGGTTTTCCCTCTATTCAGAGTGATCGTGGTCAGCTCCAGCAGGTATTTTTGAATATTATCAATAATGCCTTCGCCGCCGTGGGAGAGGGAGGGAAAATAGACATCTCCATGAGGGAAGAGAGGGATGGGGATGCGGTTGCCGTTACCATCAAGGACAACGGTCACGGCATTTCCGAGGAAGACCTCAAGCGTATCTTTGAGCCTTTCTTTACCACCAAAAAAGAGGGGGGAGTCGGACTGGGCCTTTCCATCACTTACGGTATCGTGGAAAAACTCGGAGGCCGCATCAGTGTTGAGAGTAAGGTGGGTCAGGGAACCGGTTTCACCGTTATTTTACCCGCCCAAAAGACCAGGTTTTAGGAGTGAAATATGGCGCTGTTACGGGTTTTACTGATTGACGATGAAGAGGAGTTGGTCTTCACACTGGCAGAGCGGCTGATGCTGCGCGGCATCGAGGTTGAAGGTGTAACCAGTGGAGCTGATGCCATCGGGCGTGTCCAGGAAAAAAAATTTGATGTGGTGGTCCTGGATATGAAAATGCCGGGTATGGGGGGGTTGGAGGTCATGAGGATGATCAGGAGGGAACAGCCGACAATAAAATTTATCCTCATGACCGGTCGGGGATCTCCTGAAGAGGGAGAGGAGGGAATGCAGGGGGGGGCCTTTGCCTATCTCTTAAAGCCGATCAACATCGAGGATCTGATGGAGAAAATGATGGAGGCGGTAAGTGTCTGAAGAGAAACTTTTGCGGGAAAAGGGACTGGCCTTCTTTGGGTCTATTACGGCAAGTTTTTCTCACGAGATAAATAATGTCATGACCATTATCAATGAGTTTGCCGGTCTCATGGAAGATCTCCTCCGGGTTGCAGACCAGGGACGTCCGCCGCAGCTTGAGAGGCTCGGAGGGATTTCCGAGAGGATCGGCACGCAGGTAAAACGGGGGGAGAAGATGATCAAGCGCCTCAACCGTTTTTCCCATACGATAGATGAAACGGTGAAGACCATTGACCTGAGTGACCTTCTTAAGGATTTGATCGCCCTCTCGGAGCGTCCCCGTACCCTGAGAAGGGCCCGCATGGAAACCCGATTCCCTGAAGAGACAATTTTATTGGTGAGCAATCCCTTTCTCCTTCAACAGGCCATCTTCTCCTGTATAGACCTAATCTTGGACGCTTCCCATGATAACCAGCTTCTCAGATTGATTCTTGAAAAACAGGATGGTGGAGCGAGGATTACTATTGCCGGTGAAGAACCCATTGTCAAGACAGACGACACTGCCCTGTCTTTCCTCCCGATTTTAATGGAAGAGCTGGGCGGAAAGGTAGATGTTATCCCCTTTGATAACGGCGGTCTTTCCCTAGTCCTCTCTCTTCCGTATTCAATAACGGACACTGTAATGTTTCAAAAATAAGAAGCTCTTGCAAAAGTCCAATTCTGGTAGCCGCAGGCTTTAGCCTGCGTTTTGTAACATATTGAAAACAAAGAAAACACGCAAACTAAAGTTTGCGGCTACGTTTTAATTTCAAGACTTTTGCAATTACCTCATAAGAATAAGCTCAAGTAGACCGTATTGGGCGATCTAGGATTTAATGTGGGGGAA
>MNZP01000010.1 GCA_001873675.1 Syntrophaceae bacterium CG2_30_49_12
ACCACTGGGGACTTAGCGGTTTATAAAAAGTATTGAGAAGTTGCTTGCTCGTGGTCTTTTACCAAAAAAAGCTGGCAGGCCGAAGAAAAAGAAAGAGGAGAATATATAAAATATGGGTAACTATTCAGCCTTTATCTAAAGCCCTGTATTTTAGACAGCCGAGACGGCTGTCCTACGTCGTAGGTGGTTATACAACACAGTAGGACAGGCGTCTCGCCTGTCATGGCTGAATACAAATATGGGAAGAGTCCCCTTATTTTCTTATTTTTAAAAGAATAATCCCGAATGGCTGGACTTGTATTGTGATTTGATAAAGTAAAACCATATCCGTCCCCGAATGCTTGTGTCGGGGATAGAAGCACTCGGGGATGACAGAAAAAAGAAGCACTCGGGGATGTTTGGGTTACCCACTCAAAATGAGAAAGAACCAAATTCTTTATGAGTAAGACCACCAGAAAAGATATCCATTTAACTCGAGACCCTAACCCTGTTTTCTCTTTTGCTGTACATGATATAGCTGGGAGGAAGATTGTAAAAAAGGGGGAACAATTAACGCCCCAGCTTCTTAGTGAGATAAGGAGAACCACCCCTAAGCCCAAGCCTTTTATAGCCGTTTGCAAAGATGTGGCCCTTTGGAAAGATATTCATGAAGCCATCCATCATCCTCCTTACAAAGAACTTTTTCGGGAATTACAAAAAGAGGAGGAACTTATGGGAATCATGGGAGAAACTAAGCTTTCCCCCTTTGTAATTCAAGTCTTATCTTATTTTAAGGAACTGGATACTTACACTTATTGGCACTCCCTTCATGTTTTTGTCCTCACCGCTTATATGAGCCTACAAATGTTATCTTGGCCTCAAGGGAAGAATCTGATATCTGTTTTAGGACCACTGCATGATGTAGGAAAAATCGAGGTACCCATTGAGGTACTTCGAAAAGAAACCCCCATTACCCGGGATGAAGGACGGTGTCTTCGCCATCATGCTTTGGCGGGAGCAGTCCTTTTAAGTTATTATGAAGGTTCTGAGAATTTGTCGGGATCTCTTGTAGCTTTAGATCATCATGAACGGCGTGATGGTTCGGGATACCCTCGGGGGGTTCCTCCTTCAGATTTCATTGTAGAGATAGTGGCTTTATGCGACATCTATGACGCCCTCGTTTCCCCTCGTCCTTACCGGAACCGACCTTTTGACACACGTACAGCTTTAGAAGTCATCACAAAAATGGTTCTGGAAGGAAAATTTTCTCCAGAGATACTCCAATTTCTGATTTCCCTCCATCGCAGCGACAAACCAGACTATAGGGAAGTAAAATTTTCTACGACATTTAGAGGAGTGCCTCCGGAGAAAAACCTCTATGGTACGATCCTGGAAGACCTTAACTCCTGATCCCCCCTCAAAGTGATCCCTAACTACTCAGGTTATCAGGTTCAAGGTTAGACGTGGATTCCTATTGCTGGCTATCTCGAGAAATATGAAGAGCGCAAGCCAATCAGCCGTGAACCCTGAACCGTGAACCTGACAACCTGAGTAGTTACACATTTCTTTTCCTTTTCTCCTTAGCGAGCAGGGCGGCGCCGAGGGCAGCGGTTGTCTGGGGTTCCATGGGGACCGAAATCTCGGCTCCCAGTGCGAGAGCCACGCTTTTTACCAGCCCCGTATCCTTTGCCCCGCCACCGGTGAGAGCGCAATTACTTTCCATTCCCAACCTGTTTACCAGCGAAAATATTTTCGCCGCCATAGCTTTGTGAACCCCGGCCAGAATTTCCTCCTTGGGGGTGCCTTCGGCGATGCGTGATATTGCTTCCGATTCGGCAAAGACGGCACAACTGGTGCTGAATTCGGCACTTTTCTGAGCCTTAAGGGATAGTGGCCCGATGTCATTTATATCTATTCCGAGGACCCGGGCAATCACCTGGAGGAACCTGCCGCTGCCCGCAGCACACTTTTCACTGACGACAAAATTGACTACCCCTCCCCTGTCGTCCACCTTGATGACCTTGCTAGACTGCCCGCCAATGTCAATAATAGTTCTTACCGAGGGGAAGAGGTGATAAATTCCCCTTGCCTGGCAGGAAACATCTGTTACCTGCTGACTGGCAAAGGGAACCTTAGAGGCGCCGTAACCGGTAGCCACCACACAGGCAATATCATCAAACGATAGAGATGCCTTGCTCATGGCCTCTGCCATCACCTTCTCCGCCGTTGCCTGGTAATGCCCTCCCGAGGGCATGAGGGACGAGGCAAGGATATTAGTTTCGAGAAGGAGCACCACCTTGGTAAAGGTGGCGCCAACATCAATTCCACCTACATATGTCACTTTGTGACCTCCCTGGCCTTACCTTGCCTCAAGTAAAGAAAGTGACTTCTCCCAGCCGACGTTCTCTTTCAGGAAGAGACCCCTCTTTTCTTCCCTTCTCGGCTCGTTCCCTGCTTAGCAGGGCGGCACCCAGTGCCCCTGTGAGCAAAGGTTCGGGAGGGACCAGTACGCTTTTCCCTATTTTCCCCTCCAGCGCCCGGATCAGGCCGATGTTTTTGGCCCCGCCACCGGTGACCACCACATCACTTTCCACTCCAATCCTTTCCACCATGTTGTGAATCCGGCCGGCGATGGCATCGTGAAGTCCCGCCACGATATCCGCTATACTTGCCCCTTCGGCAAGGTGGGATACCACCTCCTGCTCGGCAAAGACGGTGCAGGTATTACTGATCTTCACCTTAACTTTGGCCTTCATGGAAAGCTCGCCCATCTCCCCGAGGGGCACCTGGAGGGCTTCTGCAATCACCTCGAGGAACCTGCCGGTACCTGCGGCACACTTATCGTTCATCACAAAATCTACTACCTTACCACCGGAAAGCTTGATCCCTTTACAATCCTGACCGCCGATATCAATAACGGTTCTTGCTGTGGGGAAGATGCTGCTTACCCCCCTGGCGTGGCAGGAGATCTCTGTTATCTGCCCGTCGGCAAAAGGCACATTCACCCTTCCATAACCCGTAGCTACCACGTAGGTGATGTCATCGAAGGAGAGATTAGCCCGGGATAGGGCATCTTCCATTACCCTGTTGGCCAGTCGGCGGTGTTCCGCCCCCGTAGGACCAATGATCGAAGTCAGTATCTTTTCTTCATCCATAATGACCACCTTGGTCATGGTGGAACCGATATCGAGTCCTGCTACATACATTTCAATTTCTCTCACTTATACTTTTTCAATATCTTCTAAAAGCCGCTTTACCACAGCCTGATGCTGCTTTAAAATAAAGAAACCACATTTTCCACAATGATACCCTTCAATGTCGGTAAGGGCACCTTTACTCCATTCTTCGGGAGTAGTGGCGTTTATCCAGGAGGTAAGGTTTTCTGCCATCGTGGGGCACCCCGCCCTTTCTGTACTCCACCAGTCAAGCCAGGCGTTTGCTGCCTCGGCAAAGCTCTCAAAAGAAAAATTCTTCCACTTATATGCCATTTTACGTTTTGATACGAAAAAACATGGTAACGGCTGCACAGCCAAAGATAATATCGGCGAGCCAGGCAGATAGAAGCGGGGGCACTGTTCCGGAACGGCCGATGTTTATGGCGAAGGCATATACAATCCAGTAAGAGAACCCGATAATAATACCTGCTCCGATACTATGCATAACGCCGCCACTCCTTTCTGACTTTAAGGAAAAAGAAATCCCGATCAGCACAAGGATAATACTGACGAAGGCAAAGGCGATCTTTCCATGCATATCTGCGAGATACCGTGTGGCATCGTACCCCTCGGATTGGAGTTTTCCAATATATTTCTTTAATTCAAAGAATCCCATCTTTTCTGCATCTTCCTGAAAGATATTGAAATCGGATGGTTTTTCAGGAAGGCCGATGATGCCCTCTTTCAGCCATTCAAGGGAGGGGGATTTACCGCCGGGAGATCTCGCAACCAGCACATTGTAAAAGACCCATTTACCCTTTTTCCATACAGCCCTTTCGGCATCGGCCCGCATCGTCAGCTCAAAGCCCTGATTGAGGTAGTGGATAGTGATTCCCTTTAATGTATTTGTCTTCTGATCAAAGATCTTGAAGTTGTAAATACCCTTCTTTCCCCTGTACCAGATCTCGTTCTGCTTAAGAGCTCCCGGCGCTTCCCGCTTTTGCACTTTCACATACCTGATATATTCCGCCTTACGGTTGGCGTAAGGGGTGATAAATTCGCTAATGAGAAAGGCAAGGATGGAAATGACCACAGAAATAATGATCGGAGTAAGAGATGCTCTATAAAGGCTGATTCCGTTTGCCTTCATCGCTGTGATTTCGCCGTGTCTCGAGAGTGAGCCGAACGTCATGAGGGAGGCAAGCAGGACAGCAACAGGTATGGTGAGGGATGCGATCATGGGAATTGTAAAGAAAAAATAGGACGCTATCTGGTACAGGGAGGCATCGTTACTTAGAAACATTCTGACTCTTCCAAAAAAATCAACAATTAAATAGAGGAAGATAAAAGAAGCGCAGATGAGCAGGAACAACTTACCGAATTCTTTAGATATATACCTGTCCAGTATGGTCATGACCGATCCTTTACCTTTGCTCCGCTGCCCTTCAGCCTTTTTAAAAAATCTGCCCCGAGGTGAAATCCCACGGGTTTTTCTCTTGCTGCCATAATAAACAGGTAAATGCCAACCGTTCCGAAGATAACATTTGGAGCCCATGTCCCCACGAGGGGAGAAAGGCTTCTCGTCTCTACAAGGGCATCGCCGCCCAACTGAAGGATATAATAGGCCAGGACAATAAAAAGACCGATGGTAAATCCTCTTGATTTTACCGATCTATGTGCCCTTATTCCGAGGGGAATCCCGAGGATAGCAAAAACAATACAGGAAGCGGGGATGGAGAATTTTTTGTTCACTTCGATAGCGAGTTCCCTGAGGAGGGTCTCTTCTAAAGAGGGACTCTTCATCCTTTCAACCAGTTCCCCGAACGTCATATCTTTAATGTCCTTTGTTATGGCCTTTTTCCCATCGGAGATAGATGATTCTATATCGAGATTGATCTCATAGAAGCTAAAATCCATTTTTCGATAGTTTTTCAGGTTTGTCTCGACCATGTGGGTACTGCCGTTCTCAAGTCTGAGCGTGACGGTCAGGGAGCTGAGATCGGATACGAGATATGCCCTCCGTGCAAAGATAGTAACCGGTTCCCTGGTGATCCGCTTATCGGAGATCATGACTCCCTCCATGAAGTTGCCATGGAGGGGTATCTTATCCACATAGAGGAGGAGGCCCTTAAAATCGTCATTGAAAACTTTTTCTCTGATGCCGATACTGGCTTTTTGTCTGGCAATGTTGAACAGCAGGCTTTTCGTGGCGTGGTTACTGTGGGGAACTAAAAACAGGCTTGTAACGGCGGTCATAAGAAAGGCAATCGCCGATGCAAGGGCAAGGGGGTATAAGAGCTGATACAGGCTTATGCCGGATGCCTTAAAGATAGTGATCTCGTTATCACCGGAAAGCCTGCCCAATCCAATCAGTATCGAGATAAGCAGTGAGATGGGAATGGTGAATATCAAAAATGAGGGCATTAAAAAAAAGACAATTTTTGCTATGTCAATGAAACTGACCCCTTTATTGACCATCAGGTCCATGAGCTGGAGGATTTTCCCCATGAGCATGACAAAAGTCAGGACAAAGAGGATCATGAAAAAGGGGAGTGAAATTTCTCTCAGGATATAACGATTGATGATTTTAGTCATGAGATCTATAGATCATTATACATTTCGGGCTATCTCATCATGGAGCCACTTCAGATATTCTTTGCTGCCGGTGGCAATGGGAATGGCGATAATCTCCGGTGTCTCGTAAGGGTGGATCGCTTTGACGGCTTTTTCAACTGCCCCGTAAAGGTCTTTCCTGGTCTTCATCAGGCACTGCCACTCCTCTACCGTCTCCAGAGCGTCCTTCCACCAGTAGGTGCTGAGGATAGGCCCAACAATCTGAACACACCCGGCCAGCCTTTTCTCAAGAATGGTTTTCGCAATTTTTTCTGCATCTTCCTTCTTTTCTGTTGTCGTTACGACCTGAATGTAAAATTCCATAAGCTAAACCCTCTTCTTATTACAGGATATCATGGTACAAGTATCTTTCCCGAGTCAAAATATACCGTCCGATCCAGCAGGGAGGCCATCGGGGTTTGCAGCTCATGGGAGGAGACAAGAATCGTTTTCCCTCTTTTTTTTAATTCCCCTAAGAGATCACTGACCATCCTGATATGTCCCATGTCTATGTTGGAGAGGGGTTCGTCGGCCAGAATAATCCCCGGGTCGTTGATCAGCGCCCGGGCAATGGCCGCCCGCTGTTGTTCCCCACCGCTTAACTCGTTGGCCATGAAGTCTGCCCGTGTTTCGAGATTCAACTCTTCGAGGAGCTTCATAGCCCTGATCCTCCGTTCCTTCTCCGAAATACCCAGCGGTAAGAGGGGAAAAGATACATTTTCCCATGTGGAGTATCCTGACAGGAGGTTGAATTGTTGAAAGATGAAGCCGATCTTTTCTCTCCTTACGGCAGCGAGGAAATGGTCGGGAAAATGGGACACCTCCTGGTCTGCCAGCCAGAGCCGCCCCTCTGTGATCCTGGTCAGGCAACCGACGACATTCAACATCGTGGACTTGCCCGATCCGGAGGGACCACTCAGGACCACAAATTCCCCCTTTTTGACTTCGAGGGAGACATTATCGAGGGCCCTCACCTTCACCTTACCTGATTGGTAGTTTTTCGTTGCCTTTTCCACCCTGATCATGTAAACTCCTGAAACTCCCAGGAATCAGAATTTAAAATTTATGGATTTCTCTGTTTTTGCTGATTCCCGATCCCTGATTCCTGATCCCCGATCCCTGATTCCTGATCCCTATCCCCTTATCGCTTCATCCGGATCAACAACACCTGCCAGCCAGGCCGGGATGGCGCTTATCGCCATCAAGGGCAAAACTCCGAGGATAAAGAGAAGCACAATAGATTGAAAATCGCAGTTTACCGGCACGGGAAACTTCGGATAAATGCTGGCACACCCCAGACAATAGCCGGATATCCCCGGCGTGCCCAGCAAGGCATAGAGAAATCCGGCAAGAATCCCGATGGATGTCCCGCCAAGACCGAGAATCAGAGATTCCATCATCCTCATCTCTATAATCTCTCCCGTCTGCCACCCCACGGCCTTTAAAATTCCGATCTCTCTGCTCACGTCCACGCTGAGATGGGCCGACTGTGCCCAGACTAAGAGAAGGACAGTTTCGAGCAGTATCAGCCACATCGCCTGAAACGTACCTCCCCGGCGACCAAAAGCCTCCTTTACCAGATCGGTTAGGGCCCTGCCGGTCAACACCCGCGTATTTCTGAAACGGCCGGCAATTTCCCGGGCGATCAGGTCGGCGTTTTCAGGGCTGTCTGCATAGACCAGGAGGTCAGAGAACTCGTCTTTAGGGTAGCCGAAGAATTCCCCCGCATCGGGAAGGGAGACAAGAATCAGGTCGGTGCTGTAGATCTGCACTGTGTTGTTAAAGATTCCCACCACCTCAAACTCACCCTTATTTCCCAGGGTATCCTCTATTTGAAGCCTGTCCCCCACGCCGGCATTAAAACTCAGGGCTACCCCCTGACCCAGAACAGCCTTACGGCGATCCCCGGGAACAAGAAAGGCGCCCCTCTCGATCGTCCAGGGCAACTTCCCGTTGTAAACCGGGCGGTTAAGATCCAACCCCATCAGGGTAAAGGCGGCATCTACCCCTCCGATCTTCAGGGGGAGGTATCCCCAGACCCTCGGTATGACCATTTTCACATGGGGTATTTCCTCAATCCTTTTCTTTATGGTGAGGGAAATCTTCCCCACCCGGCCGGCCTCTATCCCCTGAACGGTAACGTCGGGGAGGAATCCCTTAGCTATCTCTGCATCCTTTACAAATCCACCCCTGGTGAACATCATGAAGGAAGCGGTGGCCATCACAAGGACCAGTGGAATTAGAATGGCAAGAGATTTTCCCCTGTGGCGGCGCAGGTTTTGAGAGGCCATCAACCAGAGGTTTATGTGCCCGGCAATATCCTTCATTTCTTTATCAATGCCTGCAACTCCTCTCCGGGGAGTTAATTCTTTTACCATCAAGCCGGCCAACCTTTGCCTTCTGGGGGCGATCCGGCCGTGGGGCTTATTCAATCATCCGTTGATCAGCCCGGCTACTTGCCGGGCAATCGTGCGCACGTCAACGCCCGCCGTTCCCATGCCAAGAATCGCCGTGATGAGTTCTTCATCCGTAAGAGCGGAAACGCCCTTCTCCCTCAACTTCTCGCGCGGGCGGCTGTATTCCGGCATGTCCTTGATAGTTTTCATCATGTCTCTATTCGATAATGCTTGCATGGAAGTGACTATTCAGCCACTAAGACACCAAGACACTAAGATCATATAATTATTCTTTGAATACCCTTCTTGATGAGGGACACATTAAAATTAATAAGAAAACCAGGGCGCTTACCAGTCAATTTCATAAGGCTAAGTATCTGTGCTTCCCACACAGGGTTCATCTCGTCCACTGCTTTCAGTTCACAAATAAT
>MNZP01000101.1 GCA_001873675.1 Syntrophaceae bacterium CG2_30_49_12
TGGAAGAAGATACCCCTTACCTCCCCCCTGAAAATTCTACCGGATAATGTTGATCTTCAGGTAAAAAATGTTCACTATACCCAAGTGGGGGATGCTGATGCAAAATGGGAGATCAAAGCGGATACGGCGAGATATCTCAAAAAGGAGAATCTTGTGTTATTTGATAAGGTTGAGATAACACTGGAGACGAGGAATGGGAAAACCTTTGTCCTGACCGGGGATAGATCCCAGTTGAATACAAACACGAGGGATGCAGGAATTACCGGTAACGTTGAGATTATTTCTGATAATGGGGACCACCTGACGACAGATCGCCTGACCTATTCCCAGGGGAACAAAAGATTCCATACCAACTCAGCAATTGTCATGGAAAACCCCCACATGCGGGTCGAGGGCGTGGGTATGTCGCTTTCCTTAAAGAACGGGGAACTGACGCTGTTTTCGAAAGTAAGCGCCCAGACAAGGTAACGTGGAAAATAATCTAAGGTATTTACGATGAAAAATAAGTTATTCTTATTTAAGCTCTTGATTATACTCGTTATTTCTCTTTTCGTGTATGTTTATGCAGAGAAAACCGGGGCGGAGAACAAACCAAGTACGGAAAAGGAGCAACCGATCCAGATCGTCTCCGACCGCCTGGATGCATACAATGAAAAAAAAATGGTCGTATTTTCCGGGAATGCCGTGGCTACCCGTGGTGATATGACCATAAAATCAGAGCGCCTACTTCTGTACTATAAAAATGGGCTTGCGGCTTCTGAAAAGGCAGCCTCCAGGGAGATCGACAAGGGAAGAAATTTAGAAAAGGTTGAGGCAAAGGGAAACGTAACAGTTATACAGGGTGACAGGATCGTAACGGGAGATGATGCCGTCTTTTACGAGGACACACACAAAATCGTGATCACAGGTAATACTGCCCTCCGGGAAGGGAGAAATATCATCCAGGGGGGGAAAATCGTGATTTTCCTGGACGAAAACAGAGGAATTGTTGAAAGCGCTGAAAACAAAAGGGTAACTGCTACAATTTATCCTGAGGAGGAGAAGAATAAGGAAGAGAAAAAGTGACGGGAAAATTATCAGCCTCGGGATTGACAAAGATATATGGAGAGAGAAGGGTCGTTAACAGAATTGATCTGGAGGTTAATAAAGGCCAGGTCGTTGGCCTTTTAGGCCCTAATGGCGCCGGTAAGACCACCACATTTTACATGATCGTCGGTTTGATAAAACCGGATGGGGGTTGTATTTCTTTAAACGGCGAAGATATAAGCACAACTCCCATGTATATACGGGCAAGAAAAGGGTTAAATTACCTGCCCCAGGAACCTTCAATGTTCAGAAAATTGACTGTTGAAGAAAATATCATGGCAATTCTTGAAAACCTCGGTCTCCCCAGAGAAGAGAGAAAAAACCGGTTAAAAGAACTGTTGGGGGAACTCGATCTTTCCCATCTGGCAAAGAACAATGCTTACTCTCTGTCAGGCGGGGAAAGAAGAAGGGTCGAGATTACGAGGGCGCTTGTTACCTCCCCCGCCTATATCCTCCTTGATGAGCCTTTTGCGGGGATTGATCCCCTCGCCGTGAGGGATATCCAGAAGATTATATTTAAACTCAAAGCTAAAGGAATCGGTGTCATTTTATCTGATCATAATGTCAGGGAAACACTCTCCGTCTGCGACAGGGCCTATATCATCAATGAGGGGACTATCCTGGTAGAAGGAGACCCTGAATATATAGCCAATTGTGAAATGGCAAGAAAAATCTACCTGGGAGAAGATTTCAGTCTCTCTGTAAAGGACGAAAGGAAAAGGCACAAAGGTTCAAAAGCACAAAGGGGCCAAATTAACCTCTGACCTCTGATCCCTGACCCCTGACCCCTGACCCGTGACCCGTGAACTGTGAACCTCTGAACCTAATATGGTATTTGAACTCAAACAAAACCTGAAACTGACACAACAACTGGTCATGACGCCTCAACTCCAGCAGGCGATCAAGCTCCTCCAGCTTTCGAGACTGGAACTGTTGGAGACGATCAATCAGGAGATGTGGGAAAATCCTCTACTTGAGGAGGAGACAAACGACGACTACCAGGAAAGCAACACAGATCAAGAAGACGATGGTGTCGCCACGCTTGATCGAGAAAACACAAAAACGAACGATCGCACAGAAGAACTGACTGGAGAAGGTGACGGGAAGGAGGATTTTGACTGGGGCAGCTACCTTGAAGATTATGTATCCACCGGGGTAAGCTATGGAGGAAAAGATAGTGATGCTTCATCATGGGATAATTTGCTGACCCAAAAGCCATCCCTGGTAGATCATCTCATGTGGCAGCTCAAGCTCTCCCGTTTTACAGAATCCGAAATGAGAATCGCCGAACAGATAGTCGGGAACCTTGATCAAAACGGATATCTGATGGCATCTCTGGAAGAAATTGCCGCCGCCGAAGGGGTTGACAAAGCTCTTGTGGAGGGCGTCTTGAAAAAAGTTCAGGAATTTGATCCCCCCGGTGTTGCGGCAAGGGATCTCAAAGAATGTCTTTTACTGCAGGCCGGAATTCTCGGGATATCGAATGATCTTATCGAGATGATCATCAAAGAACACCTGAAAGATCTTGAGACAAAAAACTATGCCCAGATTGCCAAAAAATTGAAAGTTCCCCTGTCAGAGGTTTTGCAGGCTGTACTCTTGATCAGTAACATGGATCCCAAACCAGGCAATATTTACAACGAAGAAAGAATTGAGACGATCATTCCGGATGTGTACATTTTCAAGTCCGGCAATGAGTACAAAATTGTCCTCAACGATGACGGCCTGCCGAGGCTGAGGATCAACAACCTGTACAGAGAGATTTTCGCCGGGGCCAGGGGAGATCTAAAGACAGCCAATAATGGCAAGAAGTATATTAAGGAAAAGATGCAGTCGGCTACGTGGCTCATCAGGAGTATTCAACAGAGGCAGAAGACGATTTACAGGGTAGTGGAGAGTATTGTAAAATTTCAGCAAGATTTTTTTGATAAAGGCATTAATTTTTTAAAACCACTGGTCTTGAGGGATGTTGCCGAGGAGGCGGGGATGCATGAGTCAACTATCAGCAGGGTGGTGACGAATAAGTATATGCATACACCGCAGGGTATATTTATGTTAAAATATTTTTTTGGCAGCAGTGTACATAATACCAGTGGCGATGCCATCGCCTCGAAAAGCGTCAAAGAGGAAATTAAGCGGATCATCAGTAAAGAGAATCCGTGTAAACCGTACACCGATCTTGAAATCGCCGGATTCCTTGAGGCATCGGAAATATCCATTGCGAGGAGAACCGTAGCCAAATATAGAGAAATGATGGGTATCCTACCATCTCCAAAACGAAAAAAGATGGATTTTAGTGATTACGAGAGCATTGTTTCGTAAGTTTTGCGTCATCTCTGCCGAAGGGAGAGATCCTTGTAACATTATTAAAACAGGGGGGAAAGATAATGAAGATTTCCGTAACCTTTAGAAATACCGAGGGAGAGGATTGGCAAAAAGAATATATCAACGAAAAGCTTAAAAAATTAAATAGATATGCCGATAATCCGGCTGAAGCCCATGTAATCCTCTCGGTGGAAAAATTCAGAAATGTAGCCGAAATCAAGTTAATGGTTGATGGGTTAAACGTAAATGCGAAAGAGGAAGCAAAAGACGTGTCTCTTGCTATAGATAACGCCGTGGAAAAGATCGAACGTCAACTAAAAAAACACAAGGAAAAAATCAGGGGTCACAAAGCAAATACCGTAAGAACTGAAGAAATAGGCGCAATGGAGTTACTGCCCGATGATACAGAAGATGCACCGGGGGCGAAGGTGGTCGAAACGAAGAAAGTGGTGTTGAAACCAATGTCCCTTGAGGATGCCATCATGGAGATCGAAACGTCAAAAAACCGCTTCATCATTTACCGGGATTCTTATACGGAAAACGTCAGTGTTATATATCGTCGAGATGACGGACATTATGGACTTATAGAAACCAACGCTTAACGTAAACCGTATTCTCATGAATACTACCACGATGAAAGATCTGTTTGAAGATTCCCGGGACAGACTGGGCATCGGACAGATGACCGGAAAATCCGGTCTGATGAGGGAAATAAACCGTGTCAAAGCTCAGCGTTACATTGAAAGGGAGGGCTTCTGGAATCGCCTGCTCCCTGAGGCTATCTTTATTATCACTCCTGCATGTCTTTCCGAACTGGCCAGTACCCCTGCAAAAAAGCGTGAAGATATCCTGCAAAACATCATTTCTTCTCATATCCCCTGCTTAGCAATCGCCGAAACCGGTTCCCCACCTGATTTTCTTGTTTATTTCTCAGAAGTTAACAATATTCCGTTCTTTACCTCAGTCTACGATGAATTTCTTCTCGAAAGTCGCCTCATCGCTCTACTGCGAGAGAAGATCAATCACATTGTTTTAATCCATGGCGTATTCATAAATGTATATGGCAGCGGGATAATTATCACGGGAGATAGCGGTATAGGAAAGACCACCTGTGGACTAAAGCTGGTGGAAAGGGGACATATATGGATCGCCGATGATGCTGTAGAGGTTGAAAAGAGAAATGGGAATGTCCTCTATGGGCGTGGTCATGGCCTGACGGGGCATCTCATAGAGATTAAAGGCGTTGGCGTTGTCAGGGCGAAGGAATTTCTCGGGGCAAAAGCCGTCAGCGACGAAACAGCGATAAGAATTATAGTTGAATTTGAAAAAGCAAGCAGTAACAGCGAAACAGAGATCGGTAGGGCAACCGGAAAAAATATCATGGGCGTGCAACTGCCTTTCATCAAGATCCCCGTATTCTCTCACGGAGCGCTCATGGCCGGGAATGTTGAATCCGTGGTCAGAAATTTCCCCTGAAAATCCCCCCTCCCCCCCCTTTGGAAAAGGGGGGCTGGGGGGGATTTTGGGAAAAGGGGGCTGGGGGGATTTAAAGGGAGGTATGAAATGAGGAGTGTTTCATGAAGAAACTCCGTGTCGTGATCATCACTGGGCTTTCCGGTTCCGGTAAGAGTACGGCGCTCCGGGCGCTGGAAGATATCGGTTTTTTTTGTGTTGATAATCTGCCTGTTGTTTTACTTCCCAGGTTCCTCGAGATTCGGTCCCATGATGTACAGGATATCTCAAAAGTCGCCATGGTCATGGACCTGAGGGAAAAAAGTTTTCCACAAAAATATGAGAAAATATTTGCCCGCCTGAAGGAAAAGGGATACAGGATTGAGATACTCTTTCTTGACGCCACTGATGAGTCCCTGCTGCATCGTTTCAGTGAGACGAGAAGAGTTCATCCCTCATCCATAAAGGGTTCCATTATGGAGGGTATCATCCTCGAAAGGGAGAAACTATCTCCCCTGAAACAGATGGCCGATAAAGTCATTGATACTACATCCTGCAATGTGCACCAATTAAAGGACGCCATTCAGAGATACTTTCTCTCTTCCTCGGCAGCCAGGAGGCTGGTCATTCATGTGACATCGTTTGGGTACCGATATGGACTACCCGCCGATGCGGATCTTGTGCTGGATGTACGCTTTCTTCCCAACCCCCACTTTGTGGAGGAGTTAAAACATTACGATGGCCATAACCCCGATGTCTGTAACTATGTCTTAGGATCTGAGGAAAGCAAGGTATTCATTCAAAAATTATTCAAGTTAATGACATTTCTCATACCCCTTTATGAAAAGGAGGGTAAGTCAAGGCTCAATATCGCCCTGGGATGCACTGGCGGCAGGCACCGCTCCGTCGTCATGGCGAATCAACTGGGGGCATATTTTTCAGACAAAAAGTATCTGACCACTATCGTCCACAGGGATATTAACAAAAGTTGACGGCATCATAAAAAGTAGTCACCTTTAAGAAGCCATGAGGAAGATAAACCACGATAAAGCAAAGACGATACGATAAATACCAAAAGGAATGAAGGTATGCGTCCTGATGAAATGGAGCAAAAATTTGATACTCAGAAGGGCAACAACAAACGAGGAAATAAATCCCACCAATAAAAAATGGAACTGATCCGGGGAAAACCGGGGAGCATTCTTTAAAAGATCGTACCCCATTGCCGCCAGCATCGTGGGAACTGCGAGGAGAAAGGAAAACTCGACGATCACTTCCCGCCTCAATCCTAAGATCAGTCCGCCGATAATCGTAGCCCCTGCCCGGGAAACACCGGGAATCACCGCAATTGCCTGGAAAAGACCGATAAGGAAAGATTGTTTGTAGGAAATATCGGTAAGCTCAGAAGCAGAACCCCCTTTTCCCCGATACCAGAGTTCAAAGGCAACGATGAATATGCCCCCAAGCAACATGGACCAGAGCACCACGCAATTTGATCCGAGGAGATACCCTTTAATGATTTTATAGAGGGCGAAACCCAAAACCCCCGTGGGGATGAAGGCCGCGACAATCCTCTTTATGACTTCAAAGTTTACCAGTAATTTCCCCCAGTAGAGAACAACAACGGATAGAATGGCGCCTCCCTGGATTGCTATTTCAAAACTCTTCAGGAATTCTGTAGGGGTAAGACCCAGAAGATGGGAGGTCAAAATGAGATGCCCCGTGGATGATATGGGGAGAAACTCTGAAATCCCCTCAACGATACCTAAAATAACTGCCGTTAAAAAATCCACGGGCTCATCTCTTTTCTAAAAAGACAATGCGACTATAGATTATCCAGTTCTATGCACCTGGCGATCCTCTCCGAAAAATCAGGAATTGCCGCAGTAACTCTCGTCCAGGCAGGTAACATGGGAATTCCTACAGGGTCGTCTCTAAATTCCTGCGTGGCCCTTTTAAGAGAGCCGACAAAGGCTTCAACAGCTTCGATTTCTCCGTGTCTGTCATAGGTAAGACCGTTCAATAAAGACAAAGCATAGTATTCCTCGATAGCGATTCTCGATTCTTCTATGTATGCAGTGTATAAAGTCCTAAAAAAGGATTGGCTCATAATAATGCCATCCTGACTCAATATCCTGAATAATGCCTTTGCAATATCCGTAGCCATACGGATCAAACCTTCATCGGGTTTATCTTTATCCAGGACCTGATGTTTGTGTTCGTAGAACTCTGTTATCTCTACCTG
>MNZP01000200.1 GCA_001873675.1 Syntrophaceae bacterium CG2_30_49_12
TATGAAAAGATTGTCAAAAATTCGAAGAGAAAAGCGGACATTTATGCGAACCTTGGCTTTGCTTACGGGAAATTGAAAAAATACAGACAATCATGTGAAAATTATGAAAAAGCGATCAGATATGGAAATAAGAATATTTATTCAAATCTTGGATATGTCTATGGTCTGATGGGAGATGTGGATAAAGAAATTGAATATTACAAGACGGCGGTACGGTATGATCGAAAGGACGATGCGGCCTACCTGAATCTGGGCGCAGCCTACGAGAAAAAAGGCGTGTATCAGGAGGCCCTTGGCGCATATACAAGGGCCTATGAACTGAACCCTGCCTCGGGTAAAGCTGCCAGAAAAATTCCCCAGCTAAGGATAAAAATGCTACAAGAGAAATATAAGGAAAAGTAATCTTTTCCCCCTAACTGCCAACGATGAGCAAGATGAAGCAGATTGTTTTGGACAATTTTGTAATGGGTGGGACAACCCCCTTTGTATTAATTGCCGGTCCCTGTGTCATCGAGGACGAGGAAAAAACAGGCGAGATCGCCTTATTCCTGAAAAACCTCACCGGGAGATTGGGAATACCTTTTATATTTAAAGCCTCATACGACAAAGCAAACCGGACATCAAAAGATTCTTACCGGGGACCTGGTTTCACGAAAGGTATTGCGATCCTGAGAGATATTAAAAAAGAACTTGGAATTCCCATCCTTTCAGATGTCCATCGTTTTGAAGAGATTGAAGGGGCAGCGAAGGTCCTGGATGTGGTACAGGTACCGGCTTTTCTCTGCCGGCAGACCGATTTCATTATCGAAATTGCCAGAAAGGCCAGGTGTATAAATATCAAAAAAGGCCAGTTTCTTGCCCCATGGGATGTTGCCAATATCCTGGCTAAAGCATCATCAGCGGAAAATGAAAATATCATGATCACGGAGAGGGGAACAAGTTTCGGTTATAATAATCTCGTTGTGGACTTCCGCGCCCTTCCTGTCATGAAAGAGATGGGTTATCCCGTGGTTTTTGACGCTACACACAGTGTCCAGTTCCCCGGTGGAGCGGGAAGGGCTTCCGGCGGTCAGAGAGAGATGGTGCCCTATCTATCGCGAGCGGCTGTTGCTGTGGGAATTGATGGTATATTTCTGGAGATACATCCCAATCCCGAACGTGCCCTGTGTGATGGCCCCAATACTCTGTCCCTTGATTCACTTTCCGATCTCCTCTGTACATTGAAAGAAATTGATGAGGTCGTAAAGAGGGCCCCGAATGTCAGGACCCAGTCAAAGTTATCAAGCATACCGATTCCCCGGTAGTGACCCTTTATTATTTAAGGAAGCTTTTTAACTTTATAAAAAAACTTGCCACCAAAGGAAAAAATTGATAACACAACACCTTGAAATCACCCAACTGCCTTCGAGGGGAATCCTTAATTATTTCGGCATGCAGGGACCCTTGACAATGTTCTGCTTTATTGGCATGATTCGACAGGCTAAATAGTTACAAAAAATATTCGAGAAATAAAAATTGGTCACTCCAAATTTTATATCCAGATGTTTAGATAACTATAGCATGGCACGAGAGTTGCCACACACACACATTACTTCCTAAATTATTTAGAAAAATTTCTGCAAGAGACCCCTGTCTCTCAAGCAGACCAATTATCATTCGAAAACCCAAATGCCGATTATATACGGCCTTTGGGTTTTTTGTTTTTGGGTTTCGGTGAAAGAAGGGACTGGTTGCGATATTCGGTGTTGAGATTGCTTTGGCAGAAACGATATCTTGAGCGGCAGTTATGGAAAGCTCTGTGGGGGCAGCTACAATGTTTCTTAAACAAAAAAGGAGGATGAAAGATGGCTAAGAAAGAGGGTTTAAACATTTCAGAATTATTGGCAAAAAAGGAAAAAGAGATATTGGATGCCTGGACAAAGGCGCAGGCAGATATCACCGCGTTCAAAAAAGGGTTGATCACGGAAAAACAACTGCGGGAGGAATCGGCCCGGTTCCTGGGAATCCTGGTCAGGGCTGTGGCAGGTGGAAACTTAGAGGATATAACCGCTCCTGAGTATGATGAGGTCAACAAGTTTCTTGCTAACTTCTCTGTATCCAGGGCATCCATAGGTTTTTCGCCGTCAGAGACAGCAACCTACATATTCTCGCTCAAGGACACGGTTCTCAGGTTTTTGCAGGATGAGTTCGGGGACCAGCCGGCGGAGCTGAGCAAGGCGGTGATTGGATTTTCCATGCTCATGGACAAATTGGGCCTCATTACCGTTGAGACCTATGTAAAGGCAAGAGAGGATGTTATCAGGGAACAGCAGAAGTCCCTTCTGGAGATTTCAACCCCGGTGATTCAGGTCTGGGAGGAGATTCTGGTCCTTCCGCTTATCGGAACCATTGACAGCGCCAGGGCCAAGCAGATAATGGAAAATCTCCTCGAAAGCATTGTAGCCACTAAATCCTCTATTGTAATCATGGACATCACCGGCGTGCCGGCAGTGGACACCGAGGTGGCAAACAGGCTGCTGAGAACCATGCAGGCAGCAAAACTCATGGGCGCAGAATGCGTCCTGACCGGCATCAGCCCGCAGATTTCCCAGACCCTTGTCCACATCGGGGTTGACCTGAGCGGCGTTACCACCCGTGCAAGCCTCAGGGACGGGCTGGCGCTTGCCTTCAGGAAGCTGAAGCTCAAAGTGACGAAGATGGAGGTATAAATGGATAAAGTGCCGACATTAAAGATGGGTGATACCCTCATCCTCACCATTCAGGTGGAACTTCATGATAAGACGGCCATCAGGCTTCAGGAGGATATTCTGGAGAGGGTCTATGATACAAAGCCGCAGGGTCTGGTGATAGATGTGAGCGCTGTAGGCGTGGTGGACAGCTTTCTGGGAAGAATGCTCTCTGATACGGCAACCATGGTCAGGACCATGGGTGTGGAGACTGTGCTGGTGGGGATTCAACCGGAGATAGCCATCACCTTACAGGAGATGGGGCTGGAACTTAAGGGGGGTGCATTCAGCCCTTAACCTGGAGAAGGGGATAGCCCTGCTGCAGGGTATGGGGGAGGCGGGCAATGGAGAAGATTGAAGAGGTCAGCATAAATAACAGCGAAGACATTATCCTTGCCCGTCAAATCGCCAGGGAGATGGCAAAAGAGCTCGGTTTTGGCCTGGCAGACCAGACCCGCATCACTACTGCTGTCTCGGAACTCAGCCGGAACATTTACACGTTTGCCGGAACAGGCCGGGTGGTTGTTAAGGCGCTGTCCGAAAGCGCGAAAAAGGGGATGGAGATTATAGCCGAGGACAGGGGCCCCGGCATCCCTGACATTGAGATGGCCATGCAGGACGGCTACAGCACGAACAAGGGGCTGGGCCAGGGCCTGCCGGGTACAAAGCGCCTTATGGACGAGTTCGAGATAAAGAGCGAGGCGGGAAAGGGCGCTACCGTGACGATCAGGAAATGGCTGAGATAAAGAGGGATGAGGACGGGAAGGTCATACGCATAGAAGAGGAACACCATGTGGATATGGCCAGGAGGACGGCAAAGGAGTGTTCCGTGCTGATGGGGTTTGGAGAGGTGAAGACCGCCCTGATTGCCACCTCTGTCTCTGAACTCGCCAGGAATATCCTTGTCCACGCCGGCAAAGGCACGGTTGTTTTAAGGGCAATCTCTCAGGAAGAAAATCCCCCCTCACCCCCCTTTGGAAAAGGGGGGCTGGGGGGATTTTCAGGGGAAAGAAGGGGATTGGAGATTGTCTTTGCAGACCAGGGGCCGGGCATAGAGGATATTGAACGGGTCTTAAAGGGCGGATACTCCACAAAAGGCTCATCAGGCATAGGGCTGTCAGGCGCAAAGAGGATGATGGACGAGATGGAGATAGAATCCGGGTCCGGGAAAGGGACGACGATATGGATAAGAAAGTGGCTGTGAGGTCTTCTTTATGCAATTCGGCATAGTGAATCAGGCATTAAAAGGTCAGAACCTCTGCGGCGACGCCTATTTTATCAAGGAGTTTGAGAATAGGATTTTCATTGCCGTGATAGACGGCCTGGGTCATGGGCCGGATGCTGCTGCTGCTTCCAACACAGCCGTAGAGCACATAAAAAACAATTATCAGAAAAGTCTCACGGAAATCATTAAGGGATGCCATGAGGAGCTGAAAAAGACCAGGGGCGCGGCAGTAGGGATGGCCCTGATTGATCCGGAAAGCTCTACCTTAAGATATGCCGGGGTTGGAAACATAGAGGTGAGGGTGAAGAGCCGGACAGTGATCAGGCCGATCTCCGTAAACGGCATCCTGGGCTACAATCTTCGCAAGGTGAGAGAGGAGGAGTTTCCATATAGACAGGGGGACATTATTATCCTTCACTCGGACGGCATATCCACAAAGTTTGACTTAAACCTGTATCCGCCGGAATTCCTTGGGCAGCATCCCCAGACAATAGCCGAGAGGATCGCTGCTGAATTCGGCAGGGAAAGAGATGACCTCACCATTGTGGTGGCCCGGCAGGATTAAATGGAGGTAACTACTCAGGTTGTCAAGTTCAAAGTTCACGGTTCACGGTTAAAAGAGTCCCAATCAAATCGATTTTCTTCCTTTAACCGTTGAACCTTGAACCGTGGAACCGTGGAACCGTGAACCTGAGTAGTTACAATGGAGGAAGAATGGAAAAGAATAATCTTTGCTATAGGTACAGGGAGTTGTTGCGGGATTATTTAGAATCACCCGAGGAGATAGACCTCTATAATGTATCCCTTTTAGGCAAAGAATTTATCCGGAAGGGAATCGGGCCTGAGGAGATTGTAGAGATGCATTATAAGAGCATTGAGAAGCTGCTTGAGGATGTCTCTTTATCTGATAAAAAGGATGCCGTCCTAAAATCCTTCAAGGTTCTATTGGAAATTATGATGGCTTACGGCATGGCATACAAACATTATCGGGATATGAAGGCCCATGAAAGCGGCATCTCATAGGGCCAAGGCAGGGGACAGGGTGTGTCATGAATGATAATATTGATGGTCGGTTGGCTCTTACCTACCGCAGAATCCTCTCGGATTACCTGAAGACCGGCCAGGAGACATATCTCTACAAGGTCGCTCAGTTCGGCAATGAGATGATGAACAAGGGGATGGGTCCCGAGTCCGTTGTTGAAATGCATCTGGATGCTGTAAAGAAAATCAATAAGGCAGAAAGGACATATCCGAAGAAGGCCATTAATGAATCCTTCACCGTGCTCATGGAAGGGATCATGGCTTATGGCCTGGCATACAGGGAATATCAAAATTCCAGGACAGAGGGCTATTTAGCCGAAATCAGAAACCTGAACAGGATGTTGAGTGAAAGGCTGACCGACATAACCACTCTCCATGAGACTGTAAAAGTAACAGGTTCTTCCCTTGATCTGGGTGAGGCGCTTTCATCTGTCTTCAACATTACTGTCAAGACCCTGAAAGCAGATGAGGGTTCCCTGATGCTTCTTGACCCTGAGGAAGGGGTTTTAACCATAAAAAGGGCACACGGTCTGGACGAAGAGATCATCAGAAAGACGAGGATTAAGATAGGAGAAGGCATTGCAGGGATGGTGGCTCAGAGTGGCGAACCCCTTATCTTCCAGGGAAGAGCAGACATCTCAAGAATTAAGGGGAGAAAAAAATATGAAGAGATAAATTCCATTTGCACCCCTTTAAAAACCAGGAAAGGCGTTATTGGTATTATCAACCTCAATCGGGGAAAAGGTTCCGAGCCATTTACAGAGGATAATCTAAAACTTCTTTCCACCATGGCGCACGAGACGGCATCTGCCCTTGAAAACGCCGGCTTGTATAAAGATCTGCATGAAAGTTACCTCAGCACTATTCGGGCATTAGCATCTGCGCTGGAGGTAAAAGACCTTTACACCAGGGGCCATTCCGATTCTGTGGCAAGGTGCGCGGTGAAGATAGCAAAGAGACTGGATATGTCCCCTCATGAGATAGAGGGCATTGAGGTGGCGGCCATCCTTCATGATGTCGGAAAGATCGGCATTCATGAAGACATTCTTAATAAACCCGGGAAGCTGGACGAGGAAGAGTGGAGGGAGGTAAAAAAGCACCCCGAGCTCAGTTTGAAAATCCTGGATGGGACCAACTTCCCCTGGGATATTAAATCCATTATTTGTGCCCACCATGAAAGGTATGACGGCAATGGTTACCCCAATGGGCTGAAGGGGGAAGAAATTCCGTTGGGAGCGAGGATTATTGCCGTGGCGGACCTTTATGACGCGATGACTTCTGACCGCGCCTATAGAAAAGGTCTGAGCAAGGAAACGGTTATTGAGGAGTTGAAAAGGGTGGCAGGAACCCAGCTTGACCCTAAAATCGCGAAGGTCTTTATCGAGATGTTGATACAGGGCAAGGTGTAGAACTGTAGATTTACTCAAATCCAGAGTCTGCCCATGCAATCCTCTACCTTTGTAATACCTTCAGAATATGTAAACAAGGTAAGTTTTTTAACCTTGACTTTTTATATTATAAGAGTTATCATTATCTGACTACAGATTACCAAGATTTTTAATTAAGATTTTTCTTGACAGAGAAGAAAATTTAGTTTAATTAAGATTTTTCTTGACAGAGAAGAAAATTTAGTTTAGACGTATAGGCTCATTTTTTGGTTCTTTGAAAATTGAATAGTGGGATAATTGATTTGTGGGTCCTTTGTAATTTTTAGAAAAAGCGGGAGAGAAATCTCCATAAGAATTAAAACTGGAGAGTTTGATCCTGGCTCAGAACAAACGCTGGCGGCGTGCCTAACACATGCAAGTCGTACGAGAAAGTTCGCTTCGGCGGATGAGTAAAGTGGCGCACGGGTGAGTAACGCGTGGATAATCTACCCTTTAATTGGGGATAACCCATCGAAAGGTGGGCTAATACCGAATGATACTGTTTCTACCTTGGAAGAACAGTCAAAGGGGGTCTTTGTTTACAGAGGCTTTTGTTAAAGGATGAGTCCGCGTACCATTAGCTGGTTGGTAGGGTAATGGCCTACCAAGGCGACGATGGTTAGCTGGTCTGAGAG
>MNZP01000175.1 GCA_001873675.1 Syntrophaceae bacterium CG2_30_49_12
TGGGTGTTCCCGATGGGCAGATTATTATTGATCCCACCACCGGAGGTCTGGGGTATGGGATCGAGTATAGCTATTCGGTGATGGAACGGGTCCGCATGGCGGCTCTTACCCAACAGGATGAGAGGCTTCAGTTTCCCCTGTTGTGCAATATGGCCAGGGAGGTCTGGAAGACCAAAGAAGCCAAAGCGAAGGCCGAAGACGCCCCTACCCTTGGCGATCCCCATAAAAGGGGAATCATGATGGAGGCTGTGACCGGTATTGTTCTCCTTTTAGCAGGGGCAGATGTGCTGGTAATGAGGCATCCCGAAGCGATTAAACTCGTCAGAGAGATGATCTCTGACTTCATGGTAAATTGAAAATTCTTTAACGTGTCCAAATGTTATGAAGGAGGGAAAAATGGCACCAGAGGAGGCCAAACTGAAAGTAATCGAAAAAGAGAAGAAGCAGATCAAGCCGGAAGATAAGAGCGTGGATCCTGCTACAATCAAAATGTTGTACAAGGCCCAGGCCGATGGAGTAGAGACGATATTTGATCGGGCCGAGACAATGAAGGCCTGTGCCATCGGTATCCAGGGCACCTGTTGTAAGAACTGTTCCCAGGGGCCATGTCGTCTCCCCCTGACCAAGAAGGAAGCGGAAGGAGAGGATTCACGCAAGGGACTCTGTGGAGCTACACCGGAGACCATTGCGGCGCGTAATTTTGCCCGCATGGTTGCCGCCGGGGCGGCCGCCCATTCCGACCATGGACGCGGTGTCGCCGAGGTATTCTTAGCCGCAGCCCGGAAAGAGACAAAAGACTATACCATCAAGGACGAAACTAAACTAAAAGCGATTGCCGGAGACTTTGGCGTTGCCACCACCGTGAAGGAGGGTGATGAGGAAAAGGAGCGTGACATTTACAGTATCGCCGTGGAGGTCGGGGAAAAGGCGCTCGGTGAGTGGGGTAAGCAGGAGGGAGAGATCTACTACGCCAGACGCGCCCCCCAGGCCCGTTACGAACTCTGGAAAAAGCTCGGCATTATCCCCCGCGGAATTGACCGGGAGATCGTGGAGATCATGCACCGCACCCATATGGGGGTGGACCAGGACTATGAGAATATCGTCAAACAGTGTTCCCGGGCGGCCCTGGCCGATGGCTGGGCAGGCTCCATGATGGCTACTGATTTACAAGATGTTCTCTTCGGGACCCCCTATCCCATTCGAGGGCAGATCAATTTGGGTGTCCTGAAGGAGGATCATGTAAACATCATTGTCCATGGTCATGAACCGCTCCTCTCCGAGATGATCGTAGTCGCGGCTCAGGATCCGGAAATGATTGAGTATGCCCGAACTAAAGGGGCCAAAGGGATCGTTCTGGCCGGAATGTGCTGCACGGCAAACGAAATCCTGGTGCGCCACGGTATGCCCATCGCGGGAAACTACCTCCAGCAGGAACTCGCCATTATCACCGGCGCTGTGGATGCCATGGTGGTGGATGTGCAGTGTATCATGGAAAACCTGGCCAATGTAGCCGCATGCTATCACACCAAACTGATTACCACCAATCCCCGCTGCAAGATTGCTTCAGGGAAAACTATTCACATTGAGTTTGATGAACATCATGCCCTGGAAGATGCCAGGAAGATTGTAAAGACAGCCATTGACAACTTCCCCAACCGGCGCGCCGAGGTCCTCATCCCCAAGGAGAAGGAAATGATGGTGGTGGGGTTCAGTTACGAGGCGATTAACTACCATCTGGGTGGGACCTTCCGGGGCTCTTATACTCCCTTGAATGACAACATCATCAATGGCCGTATCCGCGGGATCGGCGGCGTGGTGGGCTGCAACAATGCCCGGACGATGCATGATAGCGCCCACCTGATCGTGGTGAAGGAACTTTTGAAGAATGACGTTATCGTCCTGACCACCGGTTGTAATGCCATGGCCTGCGGCAAGGCCGGCCTCCTCACTCCGGAGGCGGCGAGGGTCTATTGCGGGCCCGGTCTGGCCGAGGTCTGTGATGCCGTCGGTATCCCACCGGTCCTGCATATGGGTTCCTGTGTGGATAACAGCCGTATCCTCATGGCTGCCACGGAGGTAGTCAAGGCAGGTGGTCTGGGAAACGACATCAGCGACCTGCCTGCCGCCGGGTGTGCCCCGGAATGGATGAGCGAGAAAGCCATCTCTATTGGACACTACTTTGTAGCCTCAGGGGTCTATACCATCTTTGGCGTCACTCTTCCCGTGGAAGGGGCGCCGGTCTTTAAGGACTATCTCTTTAATGGTCTGGAAAAGATTGTGGGAGGTAAGTGGGACCTAATAGAGGATCCCTATGAGATGGCCCGCAAGATGATCGCCCACATTGATGCCAAGCGCAAGGCTCTGGGGATTGACAAGGCCCGTGAGCGGAAGCTGATGGATATGGCTGACCGGCAGAAGCTGAAGGCGGCATAGAAAACACGTCATAAGTCATAAGTCGGGGGTTGTATCAGACTCTAGACTCTAAATTTTTAAAGAAAGGAGTATTTACATGTCTAAATTGGTTGCTTTTGCCGCTATACAGGGGGCATACAATATCGTTTCCAAGGCCGAAGGGACTTATAAAAGGACATTAGAGAAATACGGCCCGGATCAGAAACTGGAATTTCCCAATACCGCCTATTACCTGCCCATTATCTATTCCATCCTCGGTATTCCGGTGAAAACCTTAGGGGATGCCCAAAAACCGCTGGAGGCAGCAAGGAAACTCCTGCCGGCCCATATTAAGAATATTTACCACCTCCCCTACCTGGGGCCCCTGCTTGATGCAGGTATGGCTGCTATCCTTGCCGAGGAGATTGTCGAGGCGATCCGTTATGTGGAGGACCCGGATTTCTACTTAGTAAGCGAGGATATTGATGAGGCCTCAGGCAAGATCTGGCTTGGCGCCGCAGATGATACCATTTTCCGCAAGAGGGGGATCGAGTTTGTGGATGGGACAGCGCCTGGTTTTGCGGCCATTGTAGGTACTGCACCGGATCCTGAAACAGCCAAGTGGATCGCCGAGGAATACCAGAAGAAGAACCTCTATGTGTTTATGGCGGCAAACCAGAATGGCACTACTTTTGCTGAACAGCTCCTCGCGGCCGGGGTTCAGGTAGGCTGGAAGACCCGTCTTGTACCCTACGGTCCGGATATCTCGGCGGCTGTCTTTGCTTTGGGTTTTGCCAACAGGGTCGCCATGGCCTTCGGGGGTGTAAAGCCAGGCGATTTTAAGAAGATACTTTTATACGATAAGGACCGCATCTTTGCCTTTGTCAACGCCTTGGGGGACGTTAACGCCGAATGGGCGGCCAATGCGGCAGGAGCTGTGAACTGGGGCTTTCCCACCATTGCAGATACCGATATCCCTGAGATACTGCCCACCGGCGTGTGTACCTATGAGCATGTAGTGGCCATGGTGCCTCATCGTGAGATGCCCCAGAGGTCGGTCGAGGTACGGGGTCTCAAGGTGACGGTAGCCACGGTGGATATTCCTGTCGCTTACGGTCCAGCCTTCGAGGGGGAAAGGGTAAGGGGCGAGGATATCTATTTAGAGGCTGGCGGAGGAAGGACCCCTGCCGTGGAGTGGGTCACCTCGAAGGATATGGATGAGGTTGAGGATGGGAAGAGTGAAATTATCGGTCCCGAACTTGACCAGATCAAACCGCCGGCCCAGCTTCCCCTGGCGATCGTAGCCGAGGTGGCGGGACGGAAGATGCAGGAGGATTTCGAGCCGATCTTAGAGAGACAGGTCCATCACCTGATCAACTACGCCCAGGGACTGATGCATATCGGCCAGAGGGATATCGCCTGGTTGAGGATTGCCAAAGGGGCAGTGGAAAAGGGATTTCGCCTCTCTCATATCGGCAAGATCCTCCATGCCAAGTTCCACCAGGACTTCGGGGCTATTTTCGACAAGGTCCAGATCAAGATCTATACGGAAGGCAAAGATGTTGATGAAATCCTGAAAAAGGCCCGGGCGATTTACAAGAAAAGGGATGACAGGATCGAAGGGATGACCGATGAAACGACGGATACCTTTTATTCCTGCACCCTTTGCCAGTCCTTTGCACCCAATCATGTCTGCGTCATCTCGCCGGAGAGGACCGGGCTTTGCGGAGCTTACAACTGGATGGATTGCAAGGCTTCTTTTGAAATCAATCCTACCGGACCGAACCAGCCCGTTCCCAAGGGAGAGACCCTTGATCCGAAACTTGGTCAGTGGAAAGGGGTCAACGAATTTGTCTTTCAGGCCTCACGCCAGAAGATTGACCGCTATAATTTCTACAGCATCATGTACGATCCGATGACCACGTGCGGCTGTTGTGAGTGTCTTGCCGCCGTCCTTCCGATGTGCAACGGGGTGATGACCGTCGGCCGTGATTACACCGGAATGACCCCCTGTGGTATGAAGTTTACCACCCTGGCCGGCACTGTGGGAGGAGGCGCCGTTACACCGGGCTTTGTTGGCCACAGTAAGTATAACATCAACCAGAGGAAGTGGCTGGTGGGAGATGGCGGCATCAAAAGGCTGGTCTGGATGCCCAGTATCTTGAAAGAAGAGATTAAGGAACGTTTAGCCAAACGGGGAGAGGAGATAGGAATCCCCAACTTTATCGAGATGATTGCCGATGAAACGATTGGAGTAACCGAGGAGGAGATACTTCCCTTCCTGACGGAAAAGAATCATCCCGCCGTCTCGATGGATCCCATCATTGGATAATATAGGAGGGCCACGCTCCGTCGTGGCCGGAATGAAAGGAGGATAAACTATGGCGCTCACGGGAATCGAGATCTTCAAGCTCTTACCCAAGACCAACTGTAAGGAGTGTGGTGTCCCTACCTGCCTCGCATTTGCGATGAATCTGGCCGCAGGAAAAGCGGAATTGTCTTCCTGTCCCTATGTATCGGAGGAGGCGAAGGCCAAGCTTTCCGAGGCATCGGCTCCGCCTATTCGGCCTCTTGTCATTGGTTCAGGTGACAATGCAGTCAAGATTGGAGGGGAGACCGTCCTGTTCCGTCACGAAAAGACGTTTGTCAATAAACCGGGCTTTGCCCTTCTTATCAGTGATACCATGCCGGAGGCGGAGGTGGAGGGACGGCTTCGTCGGTTCAAGGAGTTAAAATATGAGAGGGTGGGGCTTGTCCTCAGGGGAGAGATTATTGCGGTAAAGAACGAATCGGGAGATATAGGGAAATTTGAGGCCTTGATAAAAAAGATAAAGGGGGAAAGCGATGCCGCCATCATTGTCATGAGCGATGAGTTAGAGGCTCTGAAGGCGGGAGTAGCGGCATGCGCTGAGCGAACTCCCCTGATCTATGCGGCAACGAATGACAACTCTGAGGCTTTAGCGGATTTGGCCAAGGAACATAAATGTCCCCTGGCCGTTAAGGCAGATAACATGGAAGCCCTCTCTCTCCTTTCCGATAAGCTGACTGCCGCCGGCGTCAAGGATCTTGTCCTTGATACCGGTTCAAGGACGTTCCGGAAGGCCTTCGAGGATGAGGTCTTTATCCGCAGGGCTGCCCTCATCCAGAAGAACCGTTCTCTCGGTTTTCCGACGATTACCTTCCCCTGCGAGATGACGAAAGAGCCGATGAAGGAGGCCATGATTGCAGCGGCTTTCGTGGCAAAATATGCGGGTATTATTGTCCTTTCAGATTTTCAGGGCGAAACGCTTTTCCCCCTTCTCGTAGAACGTTTGAACATTTATACCGATCCCCAGCGGCCCATGATGATGCAGCAGGGGATCTACCCTATCGGCAATCCGACGGAAGATTCCCCGGCCTTGATTACCACCAATTTTGCCCTCACCTACTTCATTGTTTCCAGCGAGATTGAAGCAAGTCGTGTCCCGAGTTGGCTGTTGGTGATGGATACCGAGGGGCTTTCCGTTCTCACCGCTTGGGCGGCGGGGAAATTTGTCGGTGACGCCATAGGGACTTTTGTAAAAAAGAGCGGCATTACCGACAAGGTCAAACATCGTCGGATTGTAATCCCTGGAGTTGCCGCGGGAGTGAGCGGGGACCTTGAGGAGGAACTTGGCGCCGGATGGGAGGTTAAGATTGGACCGCGGGAAGCCGCTCACCTGTCAGCCTATCTGAGAATGGCGTCTTAAAGACCGTCGTATGTCGTAAGTCATAAGTCATATGTCAGGCCCATGGGAGGAGGGCCACGCTCCGTCGTGGCCGGAATGGCTGACAATTCTCGCGGTGAAAACAGAGGAGGGATAAGAATGCTTTTAATCGGAGAAAATCTGAATGTAATGGTCAAGAAAATCGGCGCGGCGATGAAAGAGAAGGATCCCAAGCCGATTCAGGAACTGGCAATTGCCGAGGCCAATGCAGGAGTTGATTATATAGATATCAATCTGGGGCCCGCCCGGAAGGGTGGAGGAGAGCTGATGGCATGGATTGTCAGGACGGTACAGGAGGTGGTTGATACCCCTTTATACCTTGATACGGTGAATGCCGAGGCTATTGAGGCGGGACTCGAAGTCTATAAGAATAAAAAGGGAAAGGCCGTTATCAATTCCATCATGGCCCGCCCGGAAAGTATGGAAGTAAAGTTTCCCCTTGCTAAGAAGTATGACGCCGGTCTTGTTGCTCTCCTCTGGGGACCTGCCGGTCTTCCCCGGGACGCGAGCGAAAGAGGGGTGCTTGCCGTCGAGTTGATGCAGAAGGCAGCGGAATTCGGCATTCCGAACGAGGATGTATGGATTGATCCCATCGTTACCCCGGTGTCTGCTCCCCAGAGTCAGGTTCAGGTTCCCAGCGTGACGGAGTTTATGATGATGTATAAAGACCTCCAGGAAATGGCCCCCGGTCTCAGGTCAACCTGTGGTCTCTCCAATATTTCCAATGGCGCCCCAGAGCACTTAAGGCCGATCCTGAATCAAACCTACACAGTGATGCTCGAACGGCATGGAATGGTTTCTGCCATCGTGGATGCCTTTGATGAAGACCTGAAAGGATTTGCCGGGGGGGGAAGGGATGATCTCAGAAAATTAATCTGGCGGGTCATGGATGGTGAGGAACTCGATCTGTCCACCCTGAACAAAGAAGAAGCTGATTATGTGAAGACCACCCGTGTCCTGATGGGTAATATTCTCTACTCCGATTCCTGGCTGGAGCTTTAAGATGAAACCGGGCGAGGAGATAGGAGAGAGGGAGAATTCTTTCCTCCCGAAAGTGGTTAATGCGAGCGGCGAGACAATAGATAGCTGTTACCAGTGCCGGAAGTGTTCCGCAGGGTGTCCGGTGGCCTATGCAATGGATATCCTGCCCCATCAGATCATCCGTCATATCCAGTACGGTCACCGGGAGAAGGTCCTCTCTTGCCGAACCATCTGGATATGCGCTTCCTGTTATACCTGCGGCGTTCGCTGTCCCAATAAAGTCAATATTGCCGGTATTATGGATACATTGAGAAACATGGCTATTAACGCGGGAGGCAAGTTTGGGGAAAAGAACGTCCCCGTTTTCCACTCCGTCTTTTTGGATGCCATCAAAAAAGGGGGAAGGGTTTACGAACTCGGTCTCATCGTCCAGCTTAAAGCTAAGACCAGGGAGTTTCTCAAGGACACCGCATTAGGATGGAAGATGTTCCGGCGCGGGAAGATAAGGCTTCTCCCCCCTCCCTTCAGCTCTAAAAAAGAGATCAGAGAAATCTTCAACGTTTGCGAGAAAGGAAAGAGAGGTTGAAAGAGGTTTCTTATTACCCTGGATGTTCCCTCCACGGGACGGCAAGGGAGTATGACGAGTCATGCCGGGGCGTGTCAGATCTCCTCGGTATCAAGCTTTCTGAGCTTAAGGACTGGAACTGCTGCGGTGCAAGTTCCGCCCACTGTACGGATAAAGATTTGTCCATCGCCCTTGCCGGCCGGAATCTTGACATTGCCAACAAAGGCGGGAGAGAATTGCTTGTTCCCTGTGTCGCCTGTTTCAGTCGGCTTAAGGCAGCAGAGGCGGAAACAGAAAAGGAAGGTGTTCCCATCCGGTATGCCCTGGACTTCTTTTCCGATGAACCGGTGATAGAGGAGATTAAGAAGAGGCTGGTCAGACCTCTTTCCGGGCTCAAGATTGTCTGTTATTACGGATGTCTTGCCGTTCGTCCTCCGCAGCTTACGGGGGTAAAGGAATACGAAAACCCTCAGCACATGGACAAACTTATGGGAGCGATTGGCGCCGAGCCGTTGCCATGGTCATACAAAACTGACTGCTGCGGGTCATCCCTGATGCTGGTGCGGACGGATATTGTGAAAAAACTGACGGGACGCATCCTCTCTATGGCCAGGGAGGCGGAGGTGGACTGTATCGTTGTAGGTTGTCCTATATGTCAGGCCAATCTCGACACCCGTCAGGGGGAACTGGCAAGTGAGACGGGGGAGACCTATGACCTTCCCATCATATATTTTACGGAACTGATAGGGCTGGCCCTGGGACATAGAGATGTGAAGAAATGGCTGTCCCGGCACATTGTTGACCCGGTTAAAGTTTTAAGCGCCAGGGGTTTAATCTAAGAGGAAGAGAATGCAAGATAATCGAGACCCTAAAGTAGGGGCCGTAATGGTTGTAGGAGGCGGGATTGCAGGGATCCAAGCCTCCCTTGACCTTGCAGAATCAGGATATTATGTCTATCTCGTGGAGGCTTCGCCTGCAATCGGTGGGGTAATGGCCCAGTTAGATAAGACCTTTCCCACCAACGACTGCGCCATGTGTATCGTTTCCCCCAAATTAGTCGAGGCGGGCCGTCACCTGAATATAGAGATCATCGCTTACTCCGATATCGTGGGGGTGGAAGGGGAACGGGGAAACTTTGAAGTTACGGTGAACAGGAAGACCCGCTATGTTGATGCGGCAAAATGCACGGGTTGCGGGGAATGTTCCCAGGTCTGTCCGGTAAATTTGAGAAGTTCTTTTAACGAGGGACTGGGTGATCGGAAAGCGATCTATAAACCGTATCCTCAGGCCTTTCCCAACGTCTTTACTATAGACAAAGGCAAGCGGGCCCCCTGCGGTCTTACCTGTCCGGCCCGCATCAATGTCCAGGGTTATGTCGCCCTGACGGGGGTTGGGAAGTACAGCGAAGCCCTTTCCCTGATCTATGAAAATCTCCCCCTGCCCGGGGTATTGGGGCGGATCTGTCCGCATCCCTGCGAAGGAGAGTGCAACCGCGGGGAACTCGATAAGCCGGTGGCGATCTGTGATTTGAAAAGATTCCTTGCGGATCAGGTGAAAACGGGCATCCCGGTTCCAGGCGGGGAATCCAGGGAGGAACGTGTGGCCATCGCAGGTTCCGGACCGGCCGGTTTGGCGGCGGCGGCCTTTCTTGCCCGGAAAGGTTATCCGGTCACGATTTTTGAAGCCCTGCCCGTCATGGGAGGGATGCTCTATGCCGGTATTCCGTCCTATCGTCTTCCCCGGGAGGTTCTCAGCGAGGAGATCGGGAATATCCAGTCTCTGGGCGTAGAGATCAGGACAAACTCCCCTGTCGGGCCCCATTTTACCTTTGACGACATTTTCCGGGAAGGGTATCGGGCCGTCTTTCTTGCCGTGGGCGCCCACAAGGATCAGAAGCTCGGCATACCGGGCGAAGATGATTCTCATGTCATCCCCGGTGTGGTCTTTTTGCGAAAGGTTAATCTCAGTGAAAATCCCCCCTCACCCCCCTTTAGTAAAGGGGGGATGGGGGGATTTTCAGATGAAAAAGTAGATATCGGAGAACGGGTTTCGGTAATCGGAGGCGGCAATGTGGCTATTGATGCAGCCCGGACAGCCTTGCGCATGGGCGCCAAAGAGGTCAGCATCATTTATCGCCGCTCTCGCAATGAAATGCCCGCCAATGCAGAGGAGATAGAAGAGGCGGAAGAAGAGGGAGTGAAATTCCTGTTCCTCGCCGCTCCGACGGAGGTTGTGGCGAAGGATGGCAATACGGTTTCCCTCCGGCTGGTCCGTATGGAATTGAGTGAGCCTGATGCCTCAGGCCGCAAGCGTCCCGTTCCTGTTCCGGGATCGGACTTTTTTGTTGAATCAAATACCATTATTTCCGCCATCGGCCAGACACCTGACCTATCCTTCATGGAAGGGACGGGGCTCTCGACAACGGTGCGGGGGACAATTAAGGTTGACCCCCTCACCCTTCAGACCTCAAGGGAAGGCGTCTTTGCGGGAGGAGATGCGGTAACGGGGCCGGGGATCGCTATTGATGCGGTTGCGGCAGGCAAGGAGGCGGCGGTATCTATTGATCGTTATCTCAGGGGGGAGGATCTCTCCGCGGGGAGACAGCCCTCCATACCCGAAAAGTCACGGTTTGCGGATATCTACGACGGCCAGCCTAAAGCGTTGCGAGAGACGATGGCGATGATTCCCCTCGAAGAGAGGCGGAAAACCTTTTCCGAGGTGAAAAAAGGTTTCACGGAAGAAGAGGCCAAGAGGGAGGCGCTCCGCTGTCTCAATTGCGGGCTCTGTTCGGAATGTCTCCAGTGCGTGGACGTTTGCAAGGCGGAAGCCATCAATCATCAGATGGGGGAAGAGGAGCTAAAATTCCATGTAGGTTCTATTATCCTGAGTCCGGGGTTTGATGAATATGAGGCGGAAAAATTGACCGCTTATGGGTACGGCCGTTTTGCCAATGTGGTCACCAGCATCCAGTTTGAGCGTATCCTCAGCGCCTCAGGACCGTTCCAGGGAGAAGTTTTGCGGCCTTCGGACAGCAAGCATCCTAAAAAGATCGCCTGGATACAATGCGCGGGTTCCCGGAATATGACCGGCACTGAAGGAAACGAGTATTGCAGCTCCATCTGCTGTATGTATGCTATTAAAGAGGCGATCATCGCCAGGGAACATCAGTCGGATGTGGAGCCGACCATCTTCTATATGGATATCCGCGCCCACGGCAAGGGTTTCGATGCCTACTACGAGAGGGCAAAAGAGGAGCACGGCGTCCGTTTTGTCCGTTCGATGGTTTCCCGGGTGGCGGAGAGACCCCAGTCCAAAAACCTGATGATCACTTACGTAGATGCCGAAAATCGGCTTCAGGAAGAGGAATTCGATCTGGTTGTCCTTTCCGTGGGGATTACACCCTCGAAGGGAGCGACGGAGATCGCGCGGAAACTCGGCATAGAAGTGGATGCCTACGGCTTCTGCAAAACCGATGTTTTCTCTCCTCTCGACACCAGCCGCCCCGGCATCCATGTTTGCGGCACTTTTCAGAGTCCCAAGGATATCCCGGAGACCGTCGCCCAGGCCAGCGGCGCGGTAGCCAACGCCTCGGCTCCCTTGGCCTCCGTGCGTGGAACCATGACAAAGAAGAAGGAATACCCCCCGGAGATAGATGTCCGGGAAGAGGAACCGAGGATCGGAGTCTTCGTCTGCCACTGCGGGAGCAATATCGGAGGCGTGGTCAATGTCCCCGACGTGAAGGAATATGTGCGCAGCCTGGATAACGTGGTCTATGCAGACGAGAGTCTTTATACCTGCTCCCAGGATACCCAGGAAAAGATTAAAGATGCGATCAAAGAGCACAACCTGAATCGCGTCATCGTTGCCTCATGTTCTCCGAGGACGCATGAGCACCTTTTCCGTTCGACTATCCAGGAGGCCGGGTTAAACAAATACCTCTTTGAGATGGCCAATATCCGTGATCAGTGCTCCTGGGTCCACATGCGCGAGAAAGAAAAAGCGACCGGCAAGGCCAAAGACCTTGTCCGGATGGCCGTGGCCAATGCGAGGTTGATCCGGCCCCTCGATGAACAGTCCATATCTGTCATCCCGAGGGGGTTGGTCATCGGCGGGGGGGTGGCAGGGATGACGGCATCCCTTAAACTGGCCCAGCAGGGATATGAGGTCTTTCTTATCGAAAAGGAGGCCGAATTAGGGGGGATGGCAAGGAATATTCACCACACGATTGAAGGCGGGGATGTCCAGGCATATCTGCAGGATTTAATCGGCCAGGTAACCGCCAACCCTTTAATCGTCGTCATCACCAATGCGCTGATCGTTGATTTTAGCGGCTCCAGGGGGAACTTTTCCACCGGGGTCATGGTGGCCCCGAACATGTACTATCGGAAGATCGAGCATGGGGTAACGATCGTGGCCACGGGCGCCGAAGAGTGGAAACCCACGGAATATCTCTATGGGGAGGATCCCCGGATCGTCACCCAGTTGGAACTGGAAGGCAGCATTGCCTCCCATTCAGAGGAAATGGCACAGTTAAAGTTAAAGCAGGTGGTGATGATTCAATGTGTAGGATCAAGAAATGAAGAAAGACCTTACTGTAGCCGTGTCTGTTGCGCGGAAGCAGTGAAGAACGCTCTCAAGTTAAAGTCGCTCAATCCCGGCATGAAGATCTACATCCTCTATAGAGATATGCGGACATATGGACTCCTCGAATCTTACTATACGAAGGCCCGGGAGGAAGGGATTATGTTTGTCAGATATGATCCCGGCAATAAACCTGAAGTCAAAAAGGAGGGTAAAGATATCTCTGTTTCCTTCGTGGATGATTCCATCGGAGAAAGGATATCTTTGAAGCCTGATCTCCTGGTTCTTTCCGCTGCCACCATTCCGAGAGAAAATAAGGAATTGGCGGCCCTCTTGAAAGTGCCGCGTACGGCGGAGGGATTTTTCTTAGAAGCCCACATGAAGTTGAGACCGGTGGATTTTGCCACCGATGGTCTCTACCTGGCCGGGACGGGACACGGCCCGAAATTGATCAGCGAGACCATTTCTCAGGCAATGGCCGCCGCCGCGCGGGCCTGCACGATTTTGTCCAAAGAGAAGATGCAGGTGGGGGGAGTAGTGGCGGTAGTGGAAGGAGAACGGTGCGCGGCATGTCTGACCTGTGTGAGGGTCTGCCCCTATGGAGTGCCGGCGATTAATGAACGGGGTGAGGCACAGATTGATATCGTGAAGTGCAAGGGCTGTGGGACCTGTGTAGCGGAGTGTCCGGCCATGGCGATAGAACTGATGCATTTTCGCGAAGCCCAGCTTGAGGCCAAATGCCAGGCACTCATGTTGTAAGTGGAGGGCCACGCTGCGTCGTGGCTGATAACGGGCGCGACAAAGCGCGCCCCTCCAATGCGGAAGGAGGAGGGCCACGCTCTGTCGTGGCCATTAAAAGTGAAGAGAAATGACAGAAATTAAAGATAATGGTTTTGAGCCGGAGATTATCGCTTTTTGTTGCGACTATTGAGCCTATACCGCAGCGGACCTGGCAGGTTCGATGAGACTCAACTATCCTAGCAATGTGAAGATCGTGAAGATCCCCTGTACGGGAAGGGTGGATATCATGATGATTCTTCGCGCCTTCGAGTCCGGGGTTGATGGTGTATTTGTGGCGGGATGTCTCGAGGGAGAATGCCATTTCCTGAAAGGTAATCTGAGGGCGAAGAAACGTGTTCAGTATGTAAAGGGATTGCTGGATGAGTCGGGGATTGATGGGGCGCGTGTGGAGATGTACAACTTGTCCGCTGCTCAAGGACAGCGGTTTGCCGCCGTGGCAAGAGAGATGACGGAAAAGGTCCGCTTACTGGGACCGTCGCCCGTAAAAATAGGTAGATAGGCTGAAGGCTGAAGGCTGTTAGGACCAGCCCCCTGTATTTTAGACAGCCGAGACGGCTGTCCTACCTCGTAGGTAGCTATACAACACAGTGGGACAGGCGTCTCGCCTGTCATATCGGAGGAAGCAATGATTGTAGCAAATCGTAAACCCCTGGAAGAGATTTTAGAGATGATCAGACCCTATAAGAAGATTCTCCTTTTGGGATGCAATGAATGTGTGACGGTCTGCGCGGCGGGGGGACAGCGGGAAGTAGGAGTTCTCGCTTCGGAGTTGCGACTCTCCCGGGCAAAAGATGGGAATGAGATTGAAATAAGGGAACACACCCTGGAACGTCAATGCGATCATGAATACATTGATCAGATCCGTCCCTTCGTGGGAGACTATGAAATTGTTCTCTCCATGGCCTGTGGGGCCGGGGTTCAATATGTGGCGGAGACTTGCCGGTCGAAATTAGTGGTTCCGGCGGTCGATACTACCTTCCTGGGGGTGACCATGGAGCAGGGGGTATGGTCGGAGCGATGCCAGGGCTGTGGGAACTGTATCCTGGATAAGACGGGTGGAATATGTCCGATTGCCCGTTGTGCGAAGAGTTTGCTTAATGGCCCCTGCGGTGGTTCTTCAGGAGGTAAGTGTGAGATTGACAAGGAGGTTGACTGCGGCTGGCAGTTGATTATAGATCGGTTGCAGGAACTCGGCCAGATGGACCGTTATGAGGAGATCATTCCGGTTAAAGATTGGACGACGGCAAGAGATGGGGGGCCACGGAAGAGGATGAGGGAGGATTTGAGGCTATGACGAACACCGGATCAAACATTGAGCGGATCCTGGATACGGGAGGATTTGTAGTGACCTCGGAGTGTGGCCCGCCGCGAGGCGCCGATGCGGGAGTGGTCCGTAAAAAGGGAGAGCTGCTCAGGGGAGTAGTGGATGCGGTCAATGTAACGGATAATCAGACCTCGGTAGTAAGGATGTCCTCCCTTTCCGCTTGTGTGATCTTAAAAGAAATGGGCTTTGATCCGATACTCCAGATGGTATGCCGGGACCGGAATCGCATTGCGCTCCAGAGCGATCTTCTCGGTGCGGCGGCGCTGGGGATCAACAATGTCCTCTGTCTTTCCGGGGATCATCAGAAGTTTGGAGATCATCCGCAGGCGAAAAATGTATTTGACATAGATTCCATCCAGTTGATTCAGGCCGTGAGAAGAATGAGGGATGAGGGAAAATTTATCGGCGGCGAGGAGATTAAGGGAAAACCCGTGCTTTTTATCGGGGCGGCGGCGAATCCTTTTGCCGATCCCTTTGAGATACGGGCGCCCCGGTTGGGAAAGAAGGTAAAGGCCGGGTGTGAATTTATCCAGACGCAGTGTATCTACAATCTGGAGCGGTTTGAACGCTGGATGGCAATGGTGAGAGACCGGGGGCTGCATGAAAAATGCGCCATCCTGGCAGGGGTGACGCCCTTTAAATCAGTGGGAATGGCAAAGTACATGAAAAATCAGGTGCCGGGGATGGATGTGCCCGATGAGATGATCGAACGTATGAAAGGGGTGCCAAAGGAGAAGCAAACGGAGGAAGGGATAAAAATCTGTGTGGAGACGATCCAGAGATTAAGAGAGATCCCCGGCGTCCGGGGGATACACATCATGGCCATTGAGTGGGAGGACAGGGTGTCGGAGATTGCCAAAGCGGCAGGTCTCCTGCCAAGACCTCAATTACCGTGAATTATAGCAAGGTACAACGTTTACCATAGACCTCCCATGTAAAGTGAGGGTGGCATGATAAAAATCTTAATTGTGGATGACGAAGAAGGCGTCAGGAGATCTCTGAAAAAGGTCCTGCAAAATGACGACTACGAGATTCTTTTAGCAGAAAACGGTATGGAAGCTATTGAAATCGTTCAAAAGCTGATCAATGAAATAGAAACTGTCATCTCAGATTTCAAGATGCCCGGCCTGAACGGTTTGGAAACACTAACAGAAATCGGCAAGATTAACCCCGAAATTATCAAGGTTATCCTGACTGGCTATGCAACCCTTGATCGTGCCATAGAAAGCGTTAATTCGGACATTGACGGTTTCTTAACTAAACCCTTCAACAACAATGAAATCAGACTGAAGATTAAGGAATTTCACGTCAAAAAAAGGTTGAAACAATTCGTGCCTGATCAGGTTATTAAAGAACTGCAAAAATTCAGCAAAAACTTAGACCCTCGGGACCAGAGAATAACTATTCTTTTCACGGACATCCGTGGATTCTCTAAAATATCCGAATCTCTGACTCCCCAAGGGTTATCAGAACTTCTCAATCTTAATTATTTTTACCCACTTGATAACATCATCTTTGCATTTAATGGCACACTCGATAAACACATCGGCGACAGCATTATGGGAATATTCGGTGCCCCGATTACCCAGAATGATGATGCACGCAGAGCGGTTGCCTGCGCAATCGAAATGCGTAAAAAAATTGCCAAGATAAATAGGGAAATGAGCAAAAAAAATATTAAGATTCCCGTTGGCTTCGGGATCAGCACAGGTGAAGCCAGGGTGGGAATTTTTGGGTCAACAATCAGGAAAGAATATACAGCCCTTGGTAGGCCCGTCAATTTAGCAGCGAGACTGGAACGGATCGCTCTAGAGGACCAAATCATTATCTGTAGCGAAACTTTCACGGCGGTAAAAGATTTCTTCAAGGTTGAGAAGATAGACCCCGTAAACCTCAGGGGGATGGGAGGAGAAAGGATGATCTATAACGTCATTGACGCGCTTTCGACCATCAATTAAAGCCCCCTCGCCCTCCGTGGGAGGGGGAGGGGGAATATAAACTTATTTCTCGTAACAGTTCACACCATAAATCTCGCTTATGGGAAATTTTGTCGTCATCCGATAGCACTCTATCACCAAATCCATTGCTTTCTGCCAAACCTCTAAATTAGGTGCGTACATATCAACCTTCCGTACCTTGTCAATTTTTATTAGATGAACTGCCCTGCCTTATACCAATTCTAAATCAAAGGTAACTACTCAGGTTGTCAGGTTCAGGGTTCAGGGTTCACGGCTGATTGGCTTGCGCTCTTCATATTTCTCGAGATAGCCAGCAATAGGAATCCATGTCTAACCTTGAACCTTGAACCCCGGAACTTTGAACCTGAATAGTTACATTTTGGGTTATAATCATAGATGAGTTATAACTTTTATGAATTTGATTTATTCCTTATGCTATGAGTAACCTATTAAAAATGAGAGGAGGTAAAGAAAATATGAGGGGTAAATTATGGACACCGAAAACGTGGATAATTCTGGGAGGTTTCATCTTCGGAATACTTGCCACTCTGCTCACGAAGTGGGGAAATCCGGCAAACATGGGTATCTGTGTGGCCTGCTTCTGGCGGGATGTGGCAGGGGGAATTGGGCTGCACCGGGCGGAGGTGGTGCAATATATCCGGCCAGAGATCATCGGTTTTGTCTTTGGCGCCTTTTTCTCCGCTTACGCTTTCAGGGAATTCAAACCGCGGGGAGGTTCCTCCCCCCTCCTACGTTTTTTCCTTGGCGTTTTCTTCATGGTCGGCGCCCTGGTTTTCCTGGGCTGCCCTGTGAGAGCGTTAATAAGGCTTGCCGGAGGTGACCTCAACGGTATTACCGCCCTTTTAGGGATAATTTTAGGGGCATTTGTCGGCATCCAGTTTCTGAAGGGTGGCTTTAACCTGGGGCGATCGGGCAAGGCGCCGATGTTTTCGGCTCTTATTATACCGCTGGCGATGGTGGCTCTCCTTCTCCTTTCCATCTTTAAACCTCCCTTCATTTTCTTTAGCCTGAAGGGGCCCGGATCGCAACATGCCGCTCTTCTCGTCTCACTCCTCGCCGGGATTGTTGTAGGTTTCATTGCCCAAAAGACCAGGATGTGCTTCGTGGGAGGGTGGAGGGACATTATGCTGGTCAGGGACTTCTATCTCGCAAGCGGCATTGCCGCCTTCTTTGTGGGTGTATTGCTGTTCAATTATCTCTTAGGTAATTTTTCTTCGGGCCTTTACCACTGGGGTTTTACAAAGCAACCGATTGCCCATGACAACCACCTCTGGAATTTCTTGGGGATGACCCTCTCAGGACTGACGGCGACACTCCTGGGAGGGTGTCCCCTGCGACAGACAATTATGGCGGGTGAAGGTGATACCGATGCGGGAATTACCGTACTGGGTTTGATTGTCGGCGCCGCCCTTTCCCATAATTTCCTGCTCGCCTCAAGCCCCAAAGGTCCGAGTGGATTCGGACCAACGGCAGTGATTATCGGGCTGGCATTCTGTCTGTTTGTCGGATTTTCCATGATGGAACGGGAAAGGTAGTATGGGGGCCTTCGGTAAAAATAAAAAAGAAGGCTTCGAAGGCGGGGGTCTTATCCTCTTTCGGAACGTGGAAGAGGCAATCAAGGCGGAAAAAGTTCTCAAAGCGGCTGATTACATGGTCAAGCTGGTTGCCCCTCCTCCTCTTCTCAGGAAGGGGTGTGATCTCGCCCTGGAGATCGCCCTCGTTGAACAGACAGGCATAGAGAGACTGTTCAGGGAAAAGGATGTCCATTACGTCGAGATTATCCCCATGAAGGGGAGCGGGGAACTCCTCGAGATCGTAAAGGTCAAAGATTTCGGAGAGGCCATGATGGTCAAGGCGGGGAACATGAAACTCACCTTCGACAAGAAATTAGGAACCATTCTGAATATCTCCGGGGGTGGTTGCCCCGACATTCCCTATCTCCATGCTGAGCTGATAGATAAAAAACTCACCTGCGCAATAAGACCCAGGGAAAACGGTTTTACGCTTTGTGCCTTGATGCTGGACAGGGCTTTTGTCGAATCTCTCGAAATCTGGAATCGTATGGAGAAACCATGATGCTTATCTGCGGAACAATCCCCCAGGAGGACTTCCCCCTGAGTATAGGCACGGTAAAATTTTCCGGCAAATCCCTTACCGTCGGCGCGAGAGAGATCCTCTGTCTCCAGGGGACGGCTGCCCTTACCGGCGCTGCCTGTGTAACGACTGAATATCTCGGAGTGAACCCCCCTCAAGCCCTCCTCGTTGGCGACAGGGGAACGGGAAAGGGAAGCCGGTTACTCTATGAATATCTGAGCAAAAATCTCCCCCCCCTTGCACCCCGTGTCCTGGTACTCCACTACATCCTTCCCGTCATGGGTTTGATGAAGAAGGTATGTGAATCTGCACAGAGATGCCATCAGAAACCGATCATGATTGCCGATGCCTCCTCGATGTATGCAGCCAAGGCGGCAGGGCTTGCCACGAGATTTGACGTTTTCACCCCGGATGCCTGTGAGATGGCCTTTCTGGCCGATCCGGATGCGACTCATCCTGCCTACATGAGCAGACATCTCTTTGACAGCGATATCACCCAGACCCCGGAACTGGCGGCAAAGGCATATCAGAACAGGAGCGCCGCAAGGCTGTTACTTGTCAAAGGTTCAGTGGATTATATAGTGGAAGAGGGAAAGATAATAGAAACCATCACCGAACCGGACATCCCCGAACTGGAAGCCATCGGTGGTACCGGTGATACGATTACCGGCATAGTGGCCGCCTTCACCTCTGCCGGCCTGGAATTAAACGAGGCGGCAATCCTTGCGGCAAGGGCAAATCGGATGGCCGGAAGGTATGCCCGGGCGGCACCGGCAAGTCGGATATGGGAGATCATTGCCCAGCTTCCCGCCGTCTTCAGAGAACATCTATGCGCGTGGAGGGGAAGCTGTGGAGAGATGATGGTTGCAACAAGATGACAAGAATCGGCCACTTTAAACGTTGATAAAAGGAGGGGTTTAAAGAAGGGCCGGTTGAGGGAGCCGGTGCTTCCCGCGGGCTGCAAACCCGTTGAGGATACTGAGCAAGGATCCTGGTCGGTTCGACTCCGAATCCGGCCTTCCAATAAAACCCATAGGTGGATACATATCGCTACGTCGTCTAACAGCACATAAGAGGACAGTCATCCCCCTGCTGGAAGCAGGGACTGTCGAGAAGGAATTTTTAGGTGAAATAAAAGTAAAGGAGGTATCAGGATGAGTACAGAAAAACCGTGGTACACCACGGTAAAGCTTCCACCGGGAAAGTTTCATCAACTCGACACCGATCTTGATAAGCTTTTCGCCGGCCTGGAGGATGTGGGTATCGGGCCCCGGTATGTGGGTGAGATACGGAAGGGGCAATGGTATGCAGAGTTGGGTGGCCCCAAGCACGAGTACAAAAGTTACATTTTTGTGGAAGTAGCCAAGAATTCTGAAGAGGTAGTGGACGGTAGGGTCGAAATTATCGGCCCGGAACTGGACGAACTGGCCCCCGAGACCTCCCTCCCCTTCGCCGCTCATATTAAAACATGGGGTCCCCAGCTACCGGACGACCTGTTGGAGTTTGTGGAAAGAGGGGCCGTGATGGGCTTTCTCTTCACCGAGGGGTGGGGTCTGGTCGGCGCCCGCACTAACATGTGGCTGCGTGTAAGTAAGGAAGTTAAACCAAGAATGAGCTGGCTGAAGATGGCCCAGATCATGCGGGCCAATATGATTTCCCTCTGCCCGCTGGTGGAAAAGGTGGAGATAAAATGGGTAGTAGCCACACCGGAGGTGGGGGGGAAGGATCTCGTCAGCAAGATGCTGGATGAGGTATTGCCGAAATGGGAGGCCATAGATGCCAGGACAAAACAGATTGGCGATGAAGACGTAGACAATTTTTACGGTTGCACCATCTGTAAGATGATTGCTCCCAACCATGCCTGCATCGTTACCCCGAGCCTTATCCCTTACTGCGGGGTAATGTCTTACTTTACCGCCAAAGCCATGTACGCCGTTGACCCTTACGGTTACGTCTTTGAGATACCCGCAGGGGATATTATTGATCTCCTATCTGGCAGGTACAGCGGCGTAGATGAGGCGATCTGGGAGAGGTCGGACCACCGGCACCGTATTTTTCATCTCTATAGTGTCATCAAGTATCCGACCACCAACTGTGGGTGTTTCGAGGCGACAGCCTTTTACATCCCTCAGGTTGATGGGATAGGAATTACGGCCCGGAGATATTTTGGCAACACACCCCTGGGGATCCCCTTTTCTAAGATCGCCGGACTGATGAGCGGTGGTGTGCAAAATCACGGGTTTAAGGGATGTTCCATACAAACAGTAAGGCAGCCACTTTTCCTCCAGGGTGACGGTGGATGGCGCCGCATCGTCTGGATGCCGAAAGACGTAAAATTAGAAGTTGCTGACTGCATTCCTGAGCAGGTGTACGATAAAATTGCCACCGAGGAGGATGCCGTTGACCCCGCTAACCTGGAGGTTTGGCTCAGGGAGAAGAAGCATCCCATTGTAGAGGAGTACTGGAAAGACGGCAAGCCTGTTCCGATGAAGATACCGTTGCCCAACCAACCGTGGGAAGATGAGCCGTGGGGAGAAATAGAGCACGGTAAGAGAAAGAATTTTGCCGGCTCATCAAATGAAATCCCCTTCTACCAATAAGGTAAGAGAAGGGGGAAATTCTCAGGTGAATTAAGGAGGTAGTGTAATGAAATACGGCGCCAGAAACCGACTCGTGGGAGAGGTAATGGAAATCAAAGAAGGGACCCTAATGTGCCAGGTGAAGGTAAGAATCCCCGCCGAGAGCACGGCATCCTCGGTGATGACCATGGATTCTCTCCGTGAGCTTGGCATAAACAAAGGGGATAAAGTAAAGGTGGTCATCAAGGCGGTGAATGTTCTGTTGGTAAAGGAGGAAGGCTGACAGGAAAGGGGGAAATAGCAATGGTTGAGGTAGATGCGAGGGGTCTCGGTTGTCCTATCCCTGTGGTAAAGACAAAAAAGGCGATAGAGGCAAACCCTGACGAGGCGATAGAGGTTCTTGTGGAGACTGCTGTGGCAAAGGAAAATGTATCCCGACTTGCCCAAAGCAGAAACTATTCCGTTCAGGTGGAAGAGACAGCGGGTGATGAGTATCGTTTGGTGCTTACACCGGCAGAGAAGTAGAGGGGCGCAGGGAAAGGAAAATGGATAAAGAGATTGATGTGAGGGGGCTTGCCTGTCCCCAACCGGTGATCAGGACCAGAGAGGCACTGAAGGAGATAACAGAGGGTACCATTACCGTTTTAGTGGACAATCTTGAAAGCAAGGAGAATGTGAGGAGATTTGCCGTAAGCCAGGGGTGTGAGGTAGTCGTTTCGGAGAAGGAGGGCATTTTCTGCATAGAAATTACCAAGCCCCCCGGGGAGGGAGGTGAAAGGGCAAGGCTTGAAGCCGTAAGGGCGGGTGGGGATGTTGTCTGCATCACCACCGATCGGTTCGGGACGGGGAGTAAGGAACTGGGAAAGGTACTGATGAAGGCGTTCCTCAACACCCTGTGGGATTACCGACCCAGACCGACGAAGTTACTCTTTATAAACGCTGGTGTTATGTTGACCACCGGGGGCTCTGAGGTACTGGAGACACTGGAACTACTTGAGAGAGAAGGTGTGGAGATCTTCTCCTGCGGCACCTGTCTGGGATATTACGGGATAAAGGAGAAACTGAAGGTTGGTAAGGTCACCAACATGTACGAGATAGTTGATGCCCTTCTTAGCGGGGGCAGAGTGATAAACATTTAGGGGAGAACCTTCAGGAAAAGAAGAGGATTTAAGGTAGGAGGGCTATCAGCCTCGCTGGCAAGCTCCTGGGCTGATAGCCTCCCCTGGTAAAGGGTTTTGTTTTGTGTGCCCCTTTGCATCTCAAATTTTACTTAAATCCCTCCCCAAAATCAAACCAAATAATTAGAGGAGGAAGAGCAATGGGAAGACGGATAGTAATGGGGTTAATTGCCTTAACAGCGGTGATCCTTGTCTGGGCAGCTCCGGTAAATGCTTTAGACACAGAAGAGAAGATCGGGGTGTTAGAGAAAAAAGTAAGCGACCTGGAGGGTAAGCTTACAGAACGAACCTCATCCCTTGAGCAGATAACCAAATTTATGGAGGAGCACAAATTAAAGGCCGGCCTCTGGTTACAGAGCTGGTATCAGTTCGTGGAAGATGGAAAAAACAACGGCAATGAAAACCTGCATGACTTTATGTTTCGCAGGTTCTATTTCTATCTCAAAGGCGAGGTTACTCCCCAACTTGGTTTCTTCGCCCACATCGCCGGTGATCGCATCGGTCAGGATAATTTAGACAGCCCCGGCCAGGGTTTGGGGAGCGGCATCGCCGTCCGTGATGGATGGATCTACTACAACTTCAACGAATCCTTCAAGGTACAGATGGGGAGGATGTATCCCCCCTTCACCAGGAATTACGGCACAACTTCAACCAAGACCCTGCTGACTGTTGACCTCCCCTTTACCCAGGGGGGAGTGAGGGGCGGTATCTTCTATGCCAGCAAAGTGGGACGGGACGACGGGGTGGTCCTCTGGGGAAACCCCTTTGCCGGTCTGCTCCAGTACCGCCTCGGTGTATCAGAAGGGGTGGAAGGCGCTGAAAATCCTGATGATAGCTTAAGATTCACCGGGAGGGTCTCCCTTAACCTGTTAGAGCCTGAGACCTCCTGGTTCAACCAGGGGACATATCTGGGCAAGAAAAAGATACTTGCCATCGGAGGCGGTTTCGACCGTCAGGATGACCTCAGATTAACCGGAAGGCCTGATCAGCGGGACAATACCGCCTGGACAGCGGATATCTTTTTCGATCACCCCGTGGGAGAGGGAGCTCTAACCGTGGAGGCCGCCTATATAGATGTGAAGAACGTGACCCAAACGTTATCATTTAGCCGACTCGTTAGTGGAGATGACGCCCAGATCTACTATATCCAGGGTGGGTATCTCATCCCGGGTAAGATCGGTCCGGGAAGAATCCAGCCCTATTTCCGCTATGAAAGGCTTTCCGTGGATGAAAAACCTGACACGGTCTTCCCCTCTGTGGGAGTCAATTACTACCTTAAAGGCCACGATGCCAAATTAACCCTGGACTTCTCATTGGTTGACCAGCGGGAAGAGGTGAAAAATTTCCGGGGTAATTGGACAGGGGAAAACCAGAACCTGATTACCTTACAGTTCCAGGTGGGGATCTAAATCCGTCATGTTTTGCCGGACGATGCCCTTGCCTGGCAGAAAGCAATAAACTCTTGCAGCAGCCGGGAGATCAATCTTTCCTTACGATAAATGCAGTAGAAGCTTCGCTTCAGATTAAGCTCATCAACAGGAACAACCTTAACCATACCGAGAGCCAGACTTTTCTTGATGGCCAGATTTGATACGAAGGCGATCCCTATCCCTGCCTCTACGGCAGAGACTATCGCCTGTGTTGAGCCCAGCACCAGAGTTGGTGAGCAACGCCGCAGGTCATAACCCTTATCAAGCAGCATGGCCTCAAGGCTGCCCTGGGTGCCTGAGGTTCTGTTGCGGAAGATCAACGGCTCCTTTTCCAGCTCTTTCAGCGAGATATTTTCACGCCGGGCGAAGGGATGTTCTAAAAATACCACAAGAACAATCTCGTCTTCTGCTATCTTGAATGACTCAAGCTCCAGACCTTCGGGTATTATACCACAGAACCCTACCTCATATGCGCCCTCTTGTACCCTGGCAATGGCAGTGTAAGAATCGAACATGGTTACCGAGGGTCGTGTAGATGGATATAGGTGTTTGAACTCCCCCAGGAGGGGGGGGACAATAAATTCACTCGGTATAGTGCTCGCTACGATAGCTAAATCACCCACAACTTCATTACGTATTTGATCGAGATCATTCATGAATTTGGTCTCTTCCTGCTTAATGACCCCGGTAAAACGGAAGAGGCGCTTCCCCACCTCTGTCATACTGACCGCTTTTTCTTTGCGGTCAAGCAAGCGGACACCGAGTTCACTTTCCAAACGCTGGATCTGAAAAGAAACGGCGGGTTGGCTGAGCGAGAGCCTCCTTGCCGCCTCGGAAAAACTCCCCAGTTCAACCACCATTGAATAGGTCTTGAGATAATCCAGGTTCACAATAATCCCCTAAACAGTTTCATCCTTGGAGACCTTTGATGTTATACAGATATACCATCCTGACTAAAACAGCAAGCTAATAGTAAGCTGTCTTCAGACAGATTGGACAAACCAGACCGATGAACGCCCATGTCTGGAGCTATAAAAAAATTTTATGATAGCCATAAAAAAACTTGACAGGTAAAATGTATCGTGTTACGAAATGTCTTGACTGTTGTTTATTATGCGTGCCCCTGTAAAAGGGAATACTATTCGGGGGGAGGATGAAAATTGAAAGGGGCAACCATCGCTGTGTCGGGTAAAGGAGGGGTAGGGAAAACAAGTCTCTCCGCGCTTCTTATCAGAAGGCTGTCTCAGATCGGCAGTGTGCTGGCCATAGATGCCGATCCCGATTCCAATCTTCCCCAGGCCCTCGGGGTGAGGGTGGAAAAGAGCATAGGTGATGTGAGGGAATCCATCATAAATGCACCGGCACGTAGTAAGGAGGCAACGTCTAAAGAGGTGTTTGCAAGACTGGCTTTATATGAGGCCATCGAGGAATTTTCCCGCTTCGACGTAGCGGTGATGGGACGCCCCGAGGGGAGCGGATGCTACTGCTTTCTCAACAATATTATACGTCAATTGATAGACTTCAGGGCAAAAAGCTACGATTTCACGGTCATAGATTGCCATGCCGGTCTGGAACACCTGAGCCGCCGGACTACAAGGGGAGTTGATGTTTTGATCGCCGTTACCGAACCCACAAAGAACGGTGTCTTGACTGCGAGAAGGATCGTCGAACTTTCAAGGGAACTATCCATCGATGTGGGAACGATTCTGGTTGTGGCGAACAAAGTATCCCCTGAGGTAAGACCGTCCCTGGATAAAATAGCGAGAGAGAATGGTCTTGAGATAGATGTTTATCTCCCTTTTGAGGAAGAGATGGCCCGTCTCAGTATCCTGGGAGAACCGGCAGTGAATCTAAGGGGAGATTCTCCTGTCTCGGTAGGGGTGGAGATGATCTGTGACAAGATCCCTGGGGTTTATCCGATAAGCAGTTCTGAAGCGAAGACTGCGGAAGGACTTAAGTAGAAGAGGTTTATTGGAGAGCGAAGGACGGCGTGCGGACAGCGAGGTCGGTTGAGGGAGCCGGCGCTCCCCGCGGGCTGCAAACCCGTTGAGGATAACTATCGAGTAGTATCCTGGTCGGTTCGACTCCGAATCCGACCTCCGATAATTAATTAAGTCAAGGAGGCAAATAAAATGGCAGAGAGAGAAATTAAATTTAAACATGCTGGTCCCAGCCTGGCCTTTCTGGAAAAAGAGATGGAGGACAAGTTGGGAGTCCCACGGACATGGCAGTTGCCAGACCTGGAGCATGCCTATGACGGGCTGGAGGAGATTGGCCAGGGGCCTGAATACTTCAGCCACATCCGGAAAGGGGAGTATTTCCTTGACCTGGGAGGGCCGAAGACAGGCTACACTGGTTACTACTTCACGGACATCTGTGATGACCCCGATGAGGTGGTTGATGGAAAGGTGACCTTATATGGTCCTGACATCCACGAGATACTCCCGGAGTCTACCGTTCCCCTTGGTCTCCACTGGAAGCTCTACGGCAGGGATGTATCACATCTCCATGCGGAGTATCTGGGGAGACAGGTCATGACCGCCTGCATGACCACAGAGGGGTGGATGATATCGGGGGCGGCGTTTGACCCCTGGATCAGGCTGTCAAAGAAGGCTGCCCCTAAATATAAGGGGTTTTATCAGTTTGCCCAGCTGCTGAGGGCATACGGCCGGACGACTTCTCCTCTCCTGGAAAAAGTAGAGATGGTGATAGTGGTGGGAGCCCCGGTGGTGGGCGGGGTGGTAGAAAGCGCTCCTTCCGGTGTGCCTAAAGAGGCCATAACAGAGATATCTGGGAAGCTCCGAAAAAGACAAGAAATTTACGATGCCTGGTCCAAAGAGATGCAGGATGCCGATGTTGAGATATTTTACGGCTGCACACTGTGCAAGATGATCGCCCCAAATCATGCCTGCGTGGTTGCTCCCTCAAACGTGCCTTTCTGCGGCTTTGCCTCCTGGTCTGGCATGAAGACCACCTATGAGGTCGAGCCCGGTGGATACATCTTTGCCTGTCCCAGAGGGGAACTAATCGACAAGGATATGAGCTGGTATAAAGGTGTGGATGAAGAGATATGGGAAAGGTCAAATCACAAATATCATCATTTCTTCCTCAACAGCACCATCCTCTATCCGGCCACCAATTGCGGCTGTTTTGAAGCTGCATCCTTTTATATCCCTGAAGTGGATGGGATAGGAATAGTAAACCGCCGTTACACCGGCGAAACACCTTTAGGGATACCCTTCTCCACCCTTGCCGGGTTTATGAGCGGCGGGGAGCAGAATCACGGGTTTAAGGGACTGAGTGTCCGTAACATGATGATGAGGGATCTCCTGCGGGGAGACGGCGGCTGGAACA
>MNZP01000184.1 GCA_001873675.1 Syntrophaceae bacterium CG2_30_49_12
TGCCACGAATCTGCCTCTCCTTAAGGATCTTCTGCAAATGTTTTTCAATGGCAACTGGTGTAATCTTGGGATCCTCTTGCCGCAGTTCCTGAATGAGGTGCTCTCTCAAGGATTGCGGATCCTGCAAGACTCGAGTTTGTGGGGATTCCTCTTCTGAAAGAGGGGTGCGCCCGACGATGACGAGGTGCGGCCGGTATTTCGCGGCCAATGCCTTGACGGCCTCAGCGGTAATTCCATAAGCGCCGCCAGTAACCAGGATTACCGATTGAGGGTTAATGGGCAAGGGAGAAAGGTCTTCTATCTCCGGGCCATCTTTTTGGAGATCAATCTTCCACCGACCTTGCTGATCCAAACCAACCTCTATGATGCCATCGAAGACTGTTAATTCTTGCCAAATTTTTATTAACAAAATTTGTGGGTCTGCATTTGGATCAATATCGATGCACTTAACCCTGACCTCTGGCCACTCCCTCGCAACGGCCTTGAGCAAGCCAACGCAGCCGGCCTGACCAACAGGGAATGAATGCCTTCCCTGGAGACCAAAATGACCATCCATACCTGAGAAATTCACTAACAAACCACCGCCAATACGAGCGCTTTCCCTTAGATCGGCCTCAAAGACCTTAATCAAAAGGAACAGATGTCGGACAGCGTCAAAGTCACCATCCATTACACCCGTAAGATTGAATATGCCACCAATGATATCCTCGGATTTTCCGATCAGCGCCCGTAATTCCTCGACGGATTTTTGGGAGGAAAAGTCCACCTCAAAACGATTATTCTTCAATATCCCTGTCCTTCTCCCTGGAATGATTTGGCGCACACGGTAGCTTTGGGCAGCCAATCCTCCGTATAGCTCTACGATCATCCCCGGTGTTTCACCAACAAGGAGGATTATGTGATCCATAGGGAAGGCGCTTGCCTCGGAAGGGCTGTTTGGTATGGCTGGTACTGATTTGGGTATAAGTCGCTGCACAGGATCAACAGAGAGATCATTGGCTTCTTCCGTGGAAGCTGGCTGAGATAAAACTGGATTGAATGTGGCGTCTTGTCCCGATGACGGTATGCCTCCTGTCATTATTCTTAACCGACTTTTATCATACCACTCCACGATGCTTCGTAATGTCTTCAACGCCGTAAACTTATTCATGATTTTTGCTTCATCCGTTGCTTGTAGCAGATTATGGTAGTTACTCAAGGCACTGATGATTTCAACCAATTTGATTGAATCAATGCCCAGATCTCTCTCTAAATCAAGGTCTAACTTCAACATCTCGATGGGATAACCGGTCCGCTCACTCACCACACGCAAGAGACTCACCTGGAATTCTTCGGTGGGTGGGATTTCCTTTGATACACTGGCGTCACTTGCCATTGGCACAGCGTATATTGTTGATGGCTGCCCTGTAGTTACTTCACGAGGCCCAGTTTTAGGAGGGTTCGAAGGTATTAAAGCCACCTTGCTTCCCGAGGGCTGGACGGACAATCTGGGGATTACCGGGACGAGTGGAACCCCTTTGAGGGAAGCGACACGTTTCAATGGTCTCCCAGGTGGCGTAACTTTCCGCTCTTCTAAATAAGCAGACATTACCTGTTCCTGCAAGGTGACAAGACGTTCTGTGGTCCGCTGCTGTTCCCGTTGCAGTTCGAGAATTTGCGCCATATTGGTCTGAAGCTGAGCGATAATTGGGGCAGCGATTAAAGCATCTTGGGGGTGTTCAATCGGTGATCTCACCGGCCTGGATGGCTCTGCCGTCTGATGCCAGGGACTCGCCTTGCCACCATTAACTCGCCAGATGATCGGACTGGGATTGGCGTAGGCCTCCGCTCCCTTGAATACTTCATCGGTAGAGATAGTAGCAAGCCGGCGATTCTTGAACCACGATTTCAGATTGACCGAAAGGCCAAGATTCCTGGTCTGGGCAAGCAGATGCCCAAGCTGCAGCCAACCTGAACGTCCTTTTGCGTCAAGGGATAGAACTGTGTGTGTCTTGTTACTAAGAATACGTTCAACCATGTTGGCAAGAATCCGTCCCGGTCCAACTTCAATAAATATCCGTGCCCCTGCCTTGAACATTTGTCTGATTTGTCTTTCGAATTGGACAGGTTCACTGATGTGGCGTACCAATAAGGCCCGGATATCCTCGGGGAAGTCCGGATATGGATTGGCAGTTGTATCACTGTAAACCTTGCACCAAGGCTTATGAAAATCGGTCTTTTTTAGCTCTGCTGCAAGCTTCTTGCCCACCATTGCTGCCAGGGAAATCAGATCTTTCCGTGAAATAGCGCCAGCCGCACATAGGGCGACATATTCACCGAAGCTATGGCCAGCCATAAATTCCGCCTCAATGCCGTAGGTTTTTAAAAGATCATAGGCCACGAGATTGACTACGGCCAGGGCAGGTTGGGCAATATGGGTCTCATTCAGTTCTGCTTGCTGTTTATTACATTCTGAATCCGAAAACACCGGAAGGGGGTAGATATATCTGGAAAGGGGCCTTTCGAGGCAATCTCTTAGTAATTCATCTGCTAATCCAAATATAGAGTAGGCCTGGGGTATCGACAATACCAGGTCACGCAACATATTTACCGCCTGCGAGCCTTGTCCTGGGAAGAGAAAACACACACCATGAGTGGCACTTGCGGTATCTTCAGAATAATACACACCTTGAGGCATATTGATAGATCCTTTGGCAGATATCTCAGATAGGGCGATCTTCAACTTCTCCTTCAGGTCTGTGATAGACGTGGCCACAATGTCCAGTCGAATGTCTTGTTTGCTGCCTCTTCGCCGAATTTCCTCTTCATCAAGAAAGACCGAGTAGGCTGCCTGGGCCAGATCGGTAATTTCAGTTTTTTCAAGCTCCGAAGATATGTGCTTGATGATGTCTTGAATCTCAGCACGGGATGCACGCGTCCATGAGAAGATCTCGGCCTCACGTGGGGAGATATCCAGACAAGAGGATTCACGGTAGCCTGCTGTATATTCTTCTAACACCACATGAAAGTTAGTTCCTCCAAAACCAAGGGCGCTGACCCCAGCACGTCGTGGGTGACCATTGCGGCTGTCCAGCCAGGGCCGTGGTTCGGAATTTATATAGAACGGAGTCAGACTAAAGTTGACACGTGAATTTGGTGTTTTAACGCCGATGGTCGGTGGTAGAATCTTATGTTTGAGGGAGAGAATAGTTTTGATGAGTCCGGCCATACCTGCTGCGGCTTTGCAATGGCCAATCATTGACTTGACTGAACCGATAGCACAATATTGGAGAATGGAACCAGTATCAGTAAAGACCTCGCTGAGTGATTCGACCTCAACCTTATCCCCAAGGAATGTGCCGGTGCCATGGGCCTCAATCAATTCCACTGTATTCGGACTAATATCAGCATCCTTATAGGCCCGATGGAGGGCGCTGACTACTACTCCTCCTGGATGAGGAGCAATCAGGCTCCGATTTCGTCCATCACTCGAACTACCTATACCTTTAATGACAGCATAGATGTTATCACCATCCCGTTCTGCATCGCTCAATCGTTTCAGGACTATAACTGCTGCGCCTTCACTAATGACAGTTCCATCGGCGTTATCATCAAAGGGACACGCCCGTCCGTGTGGCGAGAGGGCGTAAGTTTTTGAGAACGCAAGATAGGCAAATGCGTGGTTGGTCCCATCAATTGCCCCAACGAGAGCGACATCACAGATACCTGCCTGCAGTTGTTTGATGGCTACCTCCATGGCCGCCAGAGAGGATGCACAGGCTGCATCAACAGTGAAGTTGCTGCCACCGAGATCGAGCCGATTGGCCACACGTCCTGCGACGATATTGCCGAGGAACCCAGGAAATGAATCACCTGTCCATTTCGGCAGCTTGCTATGGAGCGAGTCAATAATCTCTTGACGTGTTTTGGTCGGGAGGCCCTCTACCTTTGGCAGGTAGTGTATCAACATGGTGCGAAACAAATAATCGATACCGAGATCGTGCATTTGCGCAACAGCAAAGATACAGGAGGTGCGCTCACGCGGAAATTCATATTGGTTGTAACCGGCATCTTCGAGGGCCTGCCAGGCGACCTCGAGAGCCAAAAGTTGCATTGGCTCAATACATGATAAGCTGGCGGGTGGGATTCCATATTTTGTAGGATCGAACTGAATATCCTTGAGAAAGCCACCCCATTTGGAATAGGTCTTATCTGGTGTTTGGGGGTCGGGATCAAAGAAGTCTGCTGCTCTCCAACGCTCGTCTTTAACCTCACGTATGGCATCCACACGATTTACTATATTCTGATAATATTCCTTAAGGTTTGATGCCTCTGGAAACATACTGGCCATCCCGACTATGGCTATATCTTCTTTCTCAATGGTCTTAGTCTCTTTTGGAGGAGCAGCTAATGCGGCGAGGTGTTTTTCGGCACCCCCGGAAAGCTCAGCATGCAAATCGGTTACAGAGAGTGTTGCCTCACGTAAGGCAGCTACCTGACCCATCATGAACAACCCCTCGCATCGCTGGGCTTTGCGATCAAGCCGGATGAACTTGTCACATTCATCTGTTGTCTGGACATTGGGATGGCGAGTGATCCCTTTGGCAGCAATGCGGAGACGTCCAACGTTCAGGATTTCAAGTTCCCTGCGGATCTCATCACCCTTCTTTTCGGCTCGGATCATTTCCTGTTTCTTGTCTTTAAAATCATTAACAAAGGGAGTCTTTGCACAGCGCGTGGCATAACCAGGGGCTGACTCAAGCAACGCAGTCTCTTTACATAAGATTGCCTGTGTCTGATATTCAGGGGTTATGGCTCCAGTAGTGACTGCTTCCTTAGTAAAGAGATAGGCAGTTCCCATGAGAACGCCAATCTTCATACCCCTTGAAGTCAACGGGGCGGCGAGCGTTGCCACCATGGCAGCGGATAGACCATCATGTATGCCGCCGGCAAATAATATCTGGACCTTCTCGGAATCATCGATGTCGGCTTCAAGAAGGTTCTGAACGGCTGATTCCCACAGGGTGAAACTCGTGAGTGGCCCCACATGTCCGCCACCTTCACGACCTTCAAAGATAAACTTACGGGCACCGTCTTTGATGAATATTTCCAATAGGCCAGGCGATGGCACATGGAGGTATGTACTAATGTCATGGATCTCGAGTTCGGCTGCCTGGCCTGGGTGTCCTCCAGCGATGACGGCAAACCGTGGCCCTATTTCGCAGATGGCTTCGGTTTGTTCTCTCCACAGTTCTGGAGGCAGGAATCCAAGAATGCCCACGCCCCAAGGAAGATCTCCCATCTTTAACTTTGTCTCAGTAAGCAGAGCCCTAAGCTCGCCTGAGCGCATCACTCCTACACCCAAGAAAGGCAAGCCGCCATTAGTTGCCACAATCTCACAGAAAGAGGTTACGTCAAGTATGAATTCAATTCTGCCGACCGATTGGAACCTTTTTCTAAAGAGGGTTCGAGGTTACAAAGCTTAGTTCTTCCAGAACGGCTGAAACATCGAAACCATTCATCCCCTTGGCCTATACAGGTAGTTTCAGTACCATCAAGCCGTTCCCAGACCTTGCGTTCCTTAAGAGAAAAAGGGGACTCCTCGGTCAACCAGAGCTGTTCGCACAAGACCACTCCTGTTGCACCCGCTGCCCTGGCCGCTGCTGCAGTATGCAATCCGATTCCGCCTTGAATCCAATAAGGAATATTGCGGTAATCGGGGGACATAATATCAATTTCCGGCAGGTCGATGACAATAATTGATATTATGTCCCCCGATTACCAATCAAATTGCCAAAATGATGGACAAAATTTATGAGATGCGATACTAACCATAAGCTCCCTCCTCAGGGAAAAGGAGAAAAATGACAAAACGAACTCTAACACCTCGTTACAGTTCTGGATTTCTACTGTTGTTCTTTTCGTTCTCCCTTTTCTTCTCCTTTCCAGTTCATGGCCGGGTGTATATTGATGAAGCGGGGAGAAAAGTAAATGTCACTCCCTACCCAAAAAGAATTGTATCCCTTGCCCCCAGTATAACGGAGACGCTCTTCGCCCTCGGACTGGATAAGGAGATTGTGGGGGTAACAATGTTCTGCAATTACCCTGAAGCTGTCAGGTCAAAACCAAAAGTAGGTGGTTTTATCAACATCTCTCTCGAGAGGGTTGTTTCTCTCAGTCCCGATCTGATTATAGGCACCTCCGACGGGAATAGGAGGGAGACCGTTTTGCAGTTTGAGAGAATCGGTCTTCCCGTTTACATAGTCAATCCGGTCAGTCTCGAAGATATATTCAAGATGGTGTTGGATATTGGCAGAATTACGGGTAAAGAAGATACGGCAAAAAAACTGATTTTCAACCTGCGAAGAAGGGTTGAGTCTGTTGTTTTGAAAACCATCCGGGCAAAGAAACCACGGGTATTTTTCCTCCTGAGTACTGATCCGATGATTACCGTGAGCAGAGATACCCTTCATGATAAGCTGATAACACTGGCCGGGGGAGTAAATGTCGCCGGCAGGGATACAATAAAATATCCCCGCTATAGTATAGAGGAGGTAATGGTAAAACAACCGGACGTGATCATCATAACCTCGATGAAAAGAGAGGATAACTTTGTCCTTAGAAACAAATGGAATAAGTGGAAAAACATCCCGGCAGTCAGAAATAACAGGATTTATATCATAGATACCGACCTGATAACCCGTTCCTCGCCAAGGATTGTTGATGGACTGGAAGAGCTGGTGAAAATAATCCATCCGGAACAAAAAGCAAAGTAACTATTCAGCCACCAAGGCACAAAGACCCAAAGAGAAGATGGATATAAATTGAATAACGGAGTTTTCTCGTTAATTTCAATGTGCCATGCATTAAAAAGGCTATTATAAAGAATTAATCCTATAATCTTGGTGCCTTTGTGCCTTTGTGGCAAGATACCTGAG
>MNZP01000028.1 GCA_001873675.1 Syntrophaceae bacterium CG2_30_49_12
TAATTAAAATCGGTAAACCCCCGGCTCTGCCGGGGGACTCCCGAAGTTTGACAATTCCGGGAATATAAAGAAAACCTCCTATCCGTGAACCGCTCAAAGTTTACGGGGAAGGAGGTTTCAATTGAACGACGCACAAAGTTTAAGCCATACATCATGGGAATGCAAGTATCATGTGGTATGGATACCGAAGTATCGGAAGAAGACACTATATGACCAGTTGCGTAAGTATCTTGGGTCAACATTCAAGGACCTCGCAGCCCAGAAAGAGAGTCAAATTTTGGAGGGCCATCTGCGGCCCGATCACGTACATATTCTGATCTCGATACCACCCAAGTATGCGGTATCTCAGGTGGTAGGCTTTATCAAAGGGAAGAGTGCTATTCATATAGCAAGAAATTTTACGGGTCACCGAAAAAATTTTACTGGGCAACACTTTTGGGCCAGAGGTTATCATGTTTCCACTGTTGGAAGGGATGAAGCAACCATTCGGGAATACATCAAACAACAGGAGCAGGAAGATCGACGTCTTGACCAGCTCAATATGTTTGAGGAGTAGCCACCTTTAGGTGGTTCCACATTTAATCCGCTTTGAGCGGTTCATAAATTCAAGCCTCCGGCTTTGCCGGAGGTATGTGACTCTCTTATATTGTTCGGCCAATCATAATTCTGCAACAAGTCCACACTTTTGTTGGACAGTTTCTTAATTGCTGGGTTATGTTGAGGCCGCAAGATCTTAAGAAAATAGCCTGCAAGTAATGGTATGTCTTCTTTTCGGTCTCTTAGCGGTGGAAGATGTATAGGAATCGTGAAACGGGCATAAAGATCCTGCCTGAACTTGCTATCACGTATCTCTTTTTCAATATCCTTATTGGTAGCGGCGATTATCCTGACATCCACGGGGACTGAAGTATTCGCACCGACAGGTGTGACGATTTTGTCTTCAATAACCTTAAGGAGTTTTGCCTGATGCATAAGGCTCAGGTCGCCTATTTCGTCAAGAAAGACGGTTCCACCATTGGCGTAAACAAGTTTCCCGATTCTGTCTTCTGTAGCATGTGTAAATGATCCTTTCTTATGGCCAAATAATTCCGATTCAAGGAGATTATCAGGAATGGCCGAGCAGTTTATTTCAACAAAAGGCTTGTCTTTACGTTTAGAGTTTCTATGTAGAAGCTTGGCAAGATTACCCTTGCCAGTTCCGGTTTCGCCTGTTATTAATATAGTAATATCCGTCTTTGCTATTCTGCCGGCCTTGATCAGGATATCCTTTATGGCCGGTGAATTTCCGATCACAACGTCTCTCGCAGCAAGCAAATTCTCAAGAACGGCTTTTGCGTCTTTGATCGTTTTATAGAGAATATTGCGCTCAATCAACATGGATAACTCCTCACCTATCAAGACCAAAAGCTGCAAGTCTTTATCCTCGAATAATTTTCTGGCTTTAAAGCTATCCATATACAAAACGCCTCTAATCTCCCCATCCCATTTCAAAGGGATACAAACGGCCGCTTTCATTTTCAGTTCAAGAACACTTTTTGCAGTTTTTCCACGGACCTTGAATTTTTCGTCGGCCAGAGCGTCCTCGGTTACCAGAATTTGCTTATTTTCGCGAAGATAATTGAGCATTGTCCGGCTGATCCTTACTTCGACATCCTCCCTCTGTGCCTTTGCCAGGCAATTGAGTCTTTCACCGTTGTTTTCTAAGGCCACAATCAATACTCTGTCGGGCTTAAAGGCTTTATAAAGTTCCTCAGCAATCAACTGCAACAATTCTTCAAAATCGGAAGACAGGTTGGCCAAGTGGGTTATCCGGTACAAAACGAAGAGCCCTTCAGGGTCAAGTTTACGGTCAATCAGATGTTCTTGAAAAGCAACGGGAGAGAAAGCGGTTGTAGCGGCATTCTCGGCACTATCTTCAGAGATAGCAATTTTATGTTCTTTTGATTTTGCTTTCTTGGCTTGTTTTTGAAGGATTAAGGTGAAATCTCCGATCTCGATTTTGTCCCCCACAATTACAAGTCCGTAATCTCTCTTTTCCCCATTTATTAATAAACCATTCTGACTGCCGAGATCCTGAAAAAAATACTTTTCTTCGTCTTCATAAAAGAGCGCCGCATGGAATCTTGAAACCTTTGAATCGGACAATTGAATGTTGTTATATCTATACCTGCCGATAGATACAACCGTGAGCAGAGTAATATCTTCAATTTTATGTAAGGTTTGCCCTTTGTTGTATATCGATAAAACTGTTCGCATAGCCTTTACTCAAATGAGACCTTTGAATTTTGTCATTTCGAGGAGCAATAGCGACGAGAAATCTTAATGGTTTTAATCTGTTCAAGATTTCTCCCTTCGGTCGAAATGACACTATTGGCAGTTTTTCAAAGGTCTCCAAATAAGAAATTGGTATATCCAGGGATGCTCAAGCTGACAGAAAAGGTGAAGATAGAAAGGGACAGGGAACTGGATAAAACCTTTATGGAAGAAGGGATGTTTAAATCTCCCCTGAAAGTCCGTCTGAAAAACGGCAAAGACTATGAAATTACATCCACGTGCAAAGGTTTTTCCCATAATCCCCTGACCGAGGGAGAGACGGACCACAAATTCGATGCCCTCACTTCAGGTGTATGCGACGAAGAGAAAAGGGCGCAGATAAAAAGGGAACTGAAGAACCTGGAAGAGATAAAAAGTATCTCCGCCCTAATAAGGAACTGGTGACTTGACCATAGTCCTTTTTGTTTCAGGCTCCGAACTTTGTTAACCTTCTCGCATGGGCGAGGGCAAGACCCATCAGGTAAACCGTCGGCATCCGGCCCAGGCCACCGTGGATGCAATCCCTTTCACCAAATTGTTCCACTCTGTCCGGCCGGCAGGTGTCGGATGAAAGCAGTACCGGCAAGGGATGCCAGCTATGAGAGGCCAGGGCTGCCGGCGTGGAATGGTCTCCCGTAACCACCAGGACATCGGGATGCAGGTCGGTGATCCTGGGGATCAGCGAATCTACCTTCTCGATCATCCTTACCTTTTCCGCAAAATTTCCGTCTTCACCCCGCGAATCGGTATCCTTGATGTGCACGAAAAAGAAATCAAATTTGTTATAGTTTTGACAGAGGGCGTCAAATTCATCTTCGATAGTGTTTGTTGAGGTATTGACCGTCATCCCGAGAAGCCGGGCGATCCCCCTGTACATGGGGTAGTTGGCAATGGCAAGAGGATTGAGGCCGAACCTCTCACCGATACCGGGAAAACGGCGGTACCTGGCATAGCCCCGTAGAAGAACCATATTCGCCTTTTCCTCGTCAGCAAGGGCCTCTTTTGCCTTTTCTACCAGTTCCTCGATAGCGACGGCGGTGTTTTCCGCCTCCGGTATCAGGGGTCGGGGAGGGAAGGGGGGGACGCCGGTCTGCTGGGGATCCGTTTCCTCGATTTCTTCCCGGAGGTTATCCCCCCGGAGGACGAACAATGCCCGGTGTTCCTTCTCTGTCTCAAAGAAGACCTCCATCCCGGAGGTAAGACGGACCCGTTCATGGAGTTTCCGGCAGAGCCTCCGGTTAGTTTCATTATCTATGCGGCCCGCCCGTCTGTCTGCGATCCTGCCCTGATGGTCAAGGTCAATGGTGGCAAAGTTGACCCGCATGAAGAGGTCCCTTTCCGTCATGGGAAAATCAATCCCTGCCGCCGACAGGAGGCCGCGCCCCACATTGTTTCTGATGGGGTCATACCCGAAGAGGGCAAAGTGGGCCGGGCCGCTTCCCGGTGTGATCCCGTAGCCGATCGGATTGAGAAGCCCGCAGACGGACTTCCTGACCAGGGCGTCGAGGTGAGGGGTCCTTGCCGCTTCCAGCTCTGTCTGCTCGCTCTTTTCCGTGGGCAGGCCGCCGAGGCCGTCCATAATCAAGAAAACGATCTTTGTCTCGTTTTTTACTATCAGCGTGTCAATCAGTTCCGGATTCATGTGATCCTCCATAGTAACTACTCCTGAGTAACATGATTAGCGGCCGGTAAAAAGGGGTTTTCTCTTTTTAAGGAAGGCATCCATTCCTTCCTTCTGGTCATCGGTACTGAAGCACTGTGCGCAGCACTCTGCTTCCAGTCTGGTGGCATTATCGAGGGCAAGGTCGTAACCGAAATTGGTGCTGTGTTTGGCCATCTTGAGGGCGAAACCGGGCAGACCTGTCAGTTTCAGGGCGAATTTTCTGGTTTCTGCAAGGAGTTGATCGGCCGGATAGATTCTGTTGACAAGACCGATTTCATAGGCCCTTCTCGCATCAATCTGCTCACCACCCATGATCAGTTCCTTTGCCCTCCCCATGCCGACGATGCGGGGCAACCTCTGGGTGCCTCCCCAGCCCGGGATTATGCCTATGAGGATCTCCGGCTGGCCGAAGACCGCCTTTTCCGAGGCGAATCTAATATCGCAGGCAAGAGAGATTTCCGTACCCCCGCCGAGGGCGTAGCCATTTACCGCCGCAATAGAGGGCTTGGGCATCGTTTCTAAGAGTCGCAGCGTTTCCTGGCCCATCTCCATAAAGGCAAGGGCTTGATGCGGTTTCATCTCCTGCATCTGTGCGATATCTGCGCCGGCCACAAATGCCTTTTCACCGGCGCCGGTCAGGATCAGAACCTTGATACCCTCATCGTTTTTACAGTGTGTCACGGCGCTTTGAAGCTCGGCCATCGTTTCAGAATTCATCGCATTTAAGGCCTTTGGTCTGTTGAAGGTTAGTGTGGCAACCCCGTCCTCAACGGTAAAAAGAATGTTTTTGTATTCCATCTGTCCTTTTCTCCTTTCTTCTGAAAATCCCCCCCCCAGCCCCCCTTTTCCAAAGGGGAGAGAGGGGGGATTTTAATTAAGATTCTCCACAAACTCAACCTTGCGAGGAACCTTGTAAAGTGAGAGGTATTTCCTGCAATGCCGGATGATTGATTTCTTATCGGTGTCTGCCCCCTTATTTTTTACGATAAGGGCCTTTACAACCTCCCCCCTCATCAGATCAGACATACCAACCACACGGGAGGATTTAACAGCGGGGTGCATCTCAAGAACGATCTCGACTTCCCGGGGATAGACATTAAACCCCCAGGTGATAATCATCCGCTTTTTGCGGCCGGTGAGAAAGATATATCCGTCCTCGTCTATCTTGGCCAGATCACTCGTGTAAAGCCACCCATCCCTGATGACCATGGCCGTTGCCTCTTCGTCCCTGTAGTAACCCTTCATCATATTTTCACCCTTGATAATCAGCTCCCCGCTTTCACCTGCCGGCACCTTTTTACCGTAATCATCCACGATCTTCGCCTCAACGCCGGGGATGACGACGCCAATAGAACCCGGTTTCTGTGCCATATCAGGTCTGCTGAATGTACAGACCGGTGATGCCTCGGTGAGGCCGTAACCCTCTAAGACTTTGACACCAAATCTTTTCTCAAAGGGGGGAATAAATTCCGCCGGCATGGCGGCGCCCCCGGTGATGCAAAGCCTCAGGGAACTCAGGTCGTAACGCTTACCCTCTTCCTGGAGCAACATGCCGAGGAACACCTGCGGGACAGAGGCGATATAGGTCACCTTATCCCTTTCGATGGCGCTGAAGATATTATCTACGCTGAACCGATCCATTAATACCATGCCGGCCCCGATACGGACAGTGCCCAGCATGTTGGCTACGGCGCCGAAGGAGTGAAAAAACGGTATCACGGAAAGTGCCCGGTCCTTTTCCGTGCCACCACATAGGTCCCGAATAATGTTAGACTGGCCGAGGAGGTTCCTGTGGGTGAGGATAGCGCCGAGTGGTCTGCCGGTAAGGCCTGCGGTATAGATCATAACGGCATGGTCATCCCCGGCAATTTCCGGCATGTCAAGCGTAAAGGGGCCTTCTTTAATAATGTCTCCGAAAGGCGAAGTGGTATCCAGACCGTTGGTAACAAGCAGGCGCCGGCAGAGGGGGACATCCCCGCTTATCTCCTCAAATCGCTTCGTTAGCGAGGCTTCGGTAATCAATACCTTTGCCTCACTGTTGCCAAGCAGGTATCTTAGTTCATAAGCCGTGGACATGATGTTGAGGGTAACGGCAACGGCGCCGATCTTCTGGACGGCAAAGTAGGAGATGATAAACTCAGGACAATTGGAGAGCAACAGGGCAACCTTATCCCCTTTTTTAAGCCCTAAGCTTCTTAGCCAGTTTCCGAGGGCATTTACCGCCCAGTTCAATTCGTTATAGGTTAAACTAATGTTGTCGTGTATGATAGCCACATTTTCTGCGTATTGCCTGCAACTCTCTTCCAGCATTTTTCCCAGATTCATAGTGATTTGCCAACCTCGCTAATTTTGGGGTTATCTCCTAGCACAGAAGGGACAATTTTTCAATGGAGAGATCCATGGTAAATTAAGTTCCTCTTCTTCCCGAAAGAGGAGAAGAGGAAGACAGAAGGTGTTCATAGACCATCTCCACATTTTTTGCCACCACCTCCCAGGTGTTGGCAAGGGCCGTCTGATAGGCTTCCTGCCCCATCCTGATTCTTAATTTTCCATCCAGCAACAAACTGATCAGACCGGCAATCTCGTCGGCGCCCATTTCCTCCTCCACAATGAAACCATTGTCACCATGTCTGACCAGGTCTTTAGCCCCCACCTTAGAGCTGACGATAACAGGTAGAGATGCAGCCATCGCCTCCAGTACAGCCATGCCAAAAGTATCGAACTTTGAGAGCATGGTGTAAATATCGGAGGCAAGGTAGATTTGTGCAAGCTTCTCCTTCTCGATGAGGCCGGCAAATATGATATCTTCTCCTATCCCCATCTCCTTTGCAAGGCGGGTATATTTTTTCCCATCACCCTTGCCGACCACCAGTAACTTAACTTTGTCCGACCGGTTTGCTGTCTTTAGCCTGGCCAGCGCTCCCATAAGCCTCTCCAGACCCTTGATCTCGAAATTCATGGAGACAAATAGAATGACCGTATCCATAGGATCAATCCCGAAATGTTCCCTTATTTCATAGCGGCAGAGCTGCCTATCAAAGGCAGCAAACTTCTCTATGTCAACACCTGGATGGATAACCTGAATCTGATAAGGATCGAGACGGTATTCCTCAAGAAACATCTCCCTTGTCATGTTTGAGACGGGCAGGAACATGGTGCACCTGCTGCTACTTATCAGTTTTCTTTCAACCCAGCTTGTGCCATAGTCAAAGAGGCTCATGGCCTTCTTGCGAACATCACGGACCCACATACGATGGGGAGTGCAGTGCATCGTAAAGATATCGGCATGGAATACCCTGTCATGGGCATGGAT
>MNZP01000117.1 GCA_001873675.1 Syntrophaceae bacterium CG2_30_49_12
AATCTTGGTGCCTTTGTGCCTTTGTGGCAAGATACCTGAGTAGTTACCTTTTCCTTATGACATACATCTGCAAAAATTGCAAAAGTTAAGCAAAAAAAGTTTGCTTTTAAGATGAGAATTATCTATATTTTCCAGGCGGTAAGTCAGAAAAGGAGGTAGCCCTTATGATATTCGAAAATACCGGTGAGTTGAAAAAAGGCCTTCAGGGGACATTGGAGATTGATGGAGATAATGTGAGGATACTGGATGAGGAAAAACTCCAGGGTTCTCTCATTGATGCCCTGATCTATTCTTACGTCTTCAGCTCCCATCATGAGGTTGTGGAAGCTGCCCGGTGGCTGATCAGACGGGCAGGGGCATCTCTCGGCGTTTTTTCCGCATCTATCCAGCCTCTCTATGAGGCGATGGGTCGCAGGGAAGTATCCGGTTTTACAGTGCCGGCAATCAACATCCGTGGCCTCACCTATGATGTGGCCCAGGCTGTCATCCGTGCCGCCATGAAGAACCGCGTGGGGCCTTTTATCTTTGAGATAGCCCGGTCGGAAATCGGTTATACCTTCCAGCGTCCGGCGGAATACACCGTTGCCGTTACCGCTGCGGCCATCAAAACCGGATACCGTGGCCCCCTGTTCATCCAGGGGGACCATTTCCAGGTAAGTGCAAAAAAATTTGCCCAGGACCCGGGGGCGGAGGTTCGGGCAATCAAGGACCTGATCTGGGAAGCTATCGAAGCCGGATTTTATAATATTGACATTGACACCTCAACCCTGGTGGATCTGAAAAAACCCACCGTAGAGGAACAGCAGAAGACGAATTATACCCTGGCGGCAGAGTTGACGACCATGATCCGGGACCTGGAACCTGCCGGTGTGACAATTTCCGTGGGTGGCGAGATCGGTGAGGTAGGAGGGAAAAACAGCACTGTCGAGGAGTTGCGGGCCTTCATGAACGGTTACCTTGAAGAATTAGAGAAAAACGGTGAAGCCCTGAAGGGTATCAGTAAGATCAGCGTACAAACCGGCACCACGCATGGCGGGGTCCCCCTGCCGGACGGCAGTATCGCTAAAGTAAAGATCGCTTTTGCTACCCTCGAAAAACTGTCCGAAGTTGCGAGAACAGAATATGGCCTTGCCGGCGCTGTTCAGCATGGGGCTTCCACCCTTCCTGATGAGGCCTTCGATAAATTCCCCGCGATCAGAACGGCGGAGATCCATCTGGCAACGGGCTTTCAGAACATCATTTACGACAGTCAAAACTTCCCTACGGGGCTCAAGGATAAGATTTACCATTATCTGAAAACGGAACTTGCCGGCGAGCGGAAAGAGGACGATACCGAGGAACAGTTTATCTATAAGACCCACAAAAAGGGGTTTGGTCCCTTCAAAAGAGAACTATGGCATCTCCCCCCGGATACGTTGCAATCCCTTGGTAAGGAACTGGAAGATAAGCTTTCCTTCCTGTTTCATAAATTGAATGTCGTCAACACGGAAGATATGATCAAGAGATTTGTGAAACCGATGGATGTTACCTTAAAAGCCCCTCCGGCCCTGAAAGGATAGTCATACGTCTTACGTCTTGTGGCCACGACGGAGCGTGGCCCTCCTCTTATGACTTACGACTTAAGTAGTTACCAGTCTGCCGGCGTGTTTAAGATCGTCAGGTGTGTTGATACCCATAACTTCATCGGCCTCGGCCACGATAAACGACCTGACCGGGAGACCCTTTCTGCATGCAATCTCAACAATATCCGTCAGATAGTACTCTCCCTGGGCGTTCTCACGGCCGATTTCCGCCACTGCCTCAAAGAGAAATTTGCTTTCCACACAGTACGTCCCGCTGTTTATCTCCCTGATCTTCTTCTCCTCCTCCGTAGCATCCCGTTCCTCCACAATTCTCAGGACCTCTCCTTTTTCCCCCTTGACCACCCTGCCGTAGCCTGAGGGATTCTCGCGTAAAACCGTGAGAACCGTGACCATCGCCTTTTCTGAGACATGGTATGCAAGCAGGGCGCGGGCCGTGGAAGACCGGAGGAGGGGTACATCGCCACAGAGGATAAGGACGGTGCCGTCGTCATCACGGAACGACTCCCTTGCCTGAAGTACGGCATGGCCGGTGCCCAACTGCTCGCGTTGCTCAACAAAGATTAATCCTTCATCCTTGAAGGTTTCCCTGACAAGGGATGCCTGATGCCCAACGATGACTGCAATTTTCTCTGAGCCGGCCTCCCTGGCCACAGCCACCGGATAGGCCAGCATGGGCTTCCCGCAAATGGGATGGAGCACCTTTGCCAGATCAGACTTCATCCTCGTTCCCTTGCCGGCAGCAAGGATAATGGTACACAAACGTCTTTTTCCCATCATGTTTTTACCTAAATAAAGTTGGAAGTGCCTAAGGTGAACTAAAGTGAGCTAAAGTTAGAAGATATTACCTTAACTTTAGGCACTTCCAACTTTAGGCACTTTAGGCACTTCCAACCTCAGGAGGAAATACAACCAGGACTTCTCTAATGGCCTTCATATCGGCATCTTCAATCACAAAAAGTGCGTCGCCATACCTGAATGTTTCCTTCCTTTTAGGTATCCTTCCCATCCTGTAGAGCAAGAATCCGCCCAGAGTCTCATAGTCTCCTTCAGGAATCCTCAGGGGTATCTCCTGGTGGATCTGTTCCACACCGATTTGGGCATTGAAGAGATACCTCCCCGGACCGATCTTTTTATACAGTTTTTCTCCATATTCGTCATCAATCTCGCCAACGATCTCTTCAAGAATGTCTTCGATCGTTACGATACCCACAGCGCCGCCGTATTCATCAACAACAACGGCCATCCTCTCGCCCCTTCCCTGTAACTCAACGAGAAGCTCTTTTGCTAATTTCGTTTCTGGAACACAAAATACCGCCGGTCGGAGACAGGAGGCGATAGTATCGTCGGGAGATAGGGGAAGCTGACCCTGGTCATACCCGTGCAAGGTCTTGAGAAGATCAAAATAATGAAGGACACCTATGATATTGAACATCTGATCGCGGTAAACGGGAATACGCAGGTATTTCTTTCCTGCCGCAAGCAGAACAGCTTCCCGGAGCGTGGCCGTAACCGGTAAGGCAGTCATCGCCGACAGGGGAACCATGATCCTGGCGACAGTCACCTCAGTAAAATCAAAGATGCGCTTGACCATCTCCTTTTCCCCGCTTAGAATGTCACTTTGTGGTCCCCTGTCGGCGAGAACGGCCTTTAACCCCTCCCTCGTTATATAGGGAGAGGGGCTGCCATCTTTTTCTCCCATAAAGATACGAACAGTTCCGCGGGATATTCTCGAAATGAGATAGACCGCGGGAAACAGTATCCATGATGCCGCCCAGATAAACCAGCTGAGTCTTGCAGCCATGTATTCCGGGTGCTGCTGGCATATGCTCTTGGGAATGATCTCGGCCATAACGAGAACCGTGGGCACCATCACCAAAGCAGAAATCATTTCACCCCTGACTGTTCCAAATAGGGATATGAACAAAGCGGTGGCAACTGTCGTGCCGGTAACAGCGCATAAATTGGTTCCCGTCAGGGCGGTGGAGAAAAACCAATCCGGCCTTTCGAGGAGTTTAAGGGTAAGAGCGGCGGACCGTGACCCGCTTCGGGCTTTCCGTCTGATCTTGTTAATGTCGGAGCTTACGAGGGCAATCTCTCCCCCGGAAAACAAACCTTCCAGAGAAAGACAAAGCATTATCAATAAGAGAGATAAGAGGTTATCACTCATCCTGTTTAGCTTTTTTTTCCACCCTGACGGTTAAGATCCTGGCCTTGCCCATTTTTTCCACCCTGAAGATACAGCCCCCCTCCCCGAAAAGGACCTCTTCCCCTGGTGAGGGCAGTTTTCCGAAAAGATGAAAAACGAAGCCGCCCACCGTTTCATAATCTTCCACCGGTATGGATAAACCCATAAGGTCATTGAGGTCATCGGTTGACAACTTACCCGATACCACAAGCGTTCCGTCATCTATCCTCTCCCACAGGTTTCCCCTGACACCATAATCATCGTAGATATTTTCAAACAGGTCCTCGATAATATCTTCGAGGGTTACCAGACCGGCAACGCCACCGTATTCATCAACCACAATGGCGATTTGCATCTTCCTTACCTGAAAATCCAGGAGCAGGCTGCCCACTCTTTTCTCCAGGGGAACGAAGTAAGGTTTTCTTAAAAGCGCTTCCACACGCGGCGGCCTTTCTCTTGAGATCCTGCCCGCAAGGTCCCTAACAAACAGGATCCCGCGAATGTCATCCCTGTCAGTTCCATAAACAGGTATCTTCGTATGCCCGGCTTTGATGATTTCTCTTTCCATCTCCTCCATATTCAGTGAAATGGGAAGGCAAAAGATATCTACCCGGGGGACCATAACCTCGGAGACAGGCTTATCGGCCAGATCGAACACCCGATGGATGAGATCCCGCTGGGACTCTTCCAGTACCCCTTCCTTTTGACCAACGTCAATAAGGGTTCTAAATTCTTCTTCCATCAGAGGTCTGCCATTTCTTGCATCATCTCGTGGAGGAGGAGAGACAAACCATCCGGATACCGCCTCCAGGGTCCACACGATGGGTCGTTCCATCCGGGAAAATAGCATTAAAATAGGGGAAACAAATGAGGAAATCGGTATGGGACGAACAACGCCGAAAGTCTTCGGGATACCCTCCAGGAAGATGAGGAGGAGTGCGGACGTCACCGCAATGGCAACCAACCTCCCCTGGCTACCGAGAAGATAAATGAAAAGGGAGGCCATCAAAACAGATATAGTGATATTCACGGCCTCATTACCAACGATAATGGTGATCAGGAGCCTCCGGGGATATTTGAGAAGACTCAGAACGTAAGACAAAAAAGGAGAGCGCTCCGTTGCCATTTTGTGCAGGTGAAGAGAGGTCAGGGAAAAGAGGGCAGCCTCGGAACAGGAAAAAAATCCCGAGAGGATGAAGAGAAAAAACAGAACAACAACGCTGGATGTAATCTGATGATCCAAGTTTACAAGATCTTGAGTTGAATAATTTCCGACCGGGGCAATCTTTCGTGACTGCCTTTGGGGTCGTTTACCACACCTGTCTGGTACTGATCCCCTATTTAGATAATATACCAATTTTCTTTGTTGACAATAGAAATCTTTATATCATAATTTACGAATTTCTTACCTTAAATTATTACCAATCTTTCGATCTTAAAGATGAAAAAAACAGTTGCAATCATAATCATTGCACTATTGTTAATGGCCGGCGGGATATGGGGCATTTACAAAAGCTATCTCCAGGTGAACGCTGAGGTAGCGGTGTTGACCGTTGTTACTGCCATATTGCTGGCTGGACTTTTGCTTGTTTTAGACAGTGGAAGCAGGCGAAGAAAGATACTAAGAGAAAAAACAAAACTCATGGAGGAGGAGATAAGGGAATCCGAAGAAAAATACAGGAACCTGTTTAAAAACTCCATGGAAGGAGTTTTTACGGTGGATATTGAAGGAAAGATTACCTCCTGCAATAGGGTGATGGAGGAAATATTAGGTTACACCACCGGAGAACTTATGGCCTTGAACTACAGAGATTATATGGATCCTGAAACGGTTGATTATGTCTTTCAGAGATACAACGAACTCTTTCGGGGAGGCAGACCGATTCAGGATCTTTGTTACGAGATCATCCGTAAAGATGGTGAAAGGAGGATAGTTGAAGGTTACGTAAGTTTAATAAAGAAGGGGAAATGGATCGAAGGCTTCCAGGGGTCGTTGAGAGACGTAACAGAGCAGAAAAGTATGGAAAAGGTTCTCCTGGAAAGTGAGAGAGGGTATAAAGCCCTTTTTGAGGAGGCAAGAGAAACCAGGGACTTTTTAGAGACCATTCTCGCCACATCCCCGGATATGGTAGTAACCACAGATAGGAAAGGATTTATTACCTTTGTAAATCGGGCTGCCGTGGAAGTCTTAGGGTATAAAAAGGAAGAGCTATTGGGGAGGCATGCCTCGGAATTCTATGTCCGGGGGATGGAGACGGCAAGAGAGATCAAAGGTATTCTGACCAGAAATGAGGAACTCCGCCATTACAGGATGAAATTTATCAATAGAGAGGGAGAGGAGAGATGGGCCAGCCTCTCCAGTGCGCTCCTTAAGGATAACGAGGGAAAGGTAATCGGAACCCTTGGTTTTTTCAGGGATATTACCCCCCTGGTAGCGGCGGAGGAAGAGCTCAGGACCTCCGAAAGGAGGTACCGGGACCTCTTACAGAATTCGAGTGATATGATACTAATGATGGACATGGAGGGGAGGTACACATTAATTAACCGGGCCGCCGAGGAGGGATTGGGCTACACGACAGAAGAGGTAGTCGGAAAGGATTCTCTTCTTCTTTCAAGAAGTGACATCGAAAGGGCAAAGGCGGAGATAAGGAAACTTTTGAAAGGTGAGAGGTGTGAACCCTTTGAGGTAGTTGTAAATACAAGAAAAGGCCAGATAATATGCGAACTGAGTGTTTCTCTCATACGGGAAAAGGACAGGGCCAGCGGATTTATGGCGATCTTGAGGGATATTACTGAAAAGAGGAGGGCGGAGGAAGAGCTCAGGGGTTCTATGGAGAGGTACCAACGACTACTTGAGAATTCAAGTGATCTCATCTACACAGTGGATATAGAGGGGAGGTTTACCTCCTTCAATAGGGCGGGGGAGGA